>NZ_JBHYMF010000047.1:0-44429 GCF_042742855.1 Streptomyces sp. NPDC058877
AGCCCCGTCCGGTCAGGGCCGGACGGGGCTTCCGCTCTGTGCTTCAGGGCTTCAGGGCGTGCGCAGGTGCGCGGACGTCGCAGTTCTGGTGCGTCGGGGCGGCATGAGGGTGACCCCTTCTGCACGGAAAGGGCCGAGCCCCCTCGGCCAGGACGGCGGACCGGTCGAGAGGGCTCATACGTGCTGCGGGTGGCTGTGTCTGTGCATCGGGGTCAGAGGGACCCGTTGCTCACCTGGCCGACGAAGGCGTTCCACGAGCCGGGACCGAAGGAGAGGGACGGGCCCTCGGGGGCCTTGGAGTCCCGCACCGCGATCGCGGCCATCACGGGGGACTTCACTTCGACGCAGGCTCCGTTCCCGCCCGAGTACGAGGACTTCGTCCAGGTGTCCGTACCGCCCTGAATGATTGCCATGCTGCTCACTCCGGTTCTACCAAGTAGCGTTTCTCGCCAACGTTCTTGATGGCGTGATCGACGCTACTCGCCGGCCCCGTCTGGCGGGGCCGGCGTTCACACGACCGAGTGGCATATACCAACCGTGCTTCCGTGGGAGCGATCACGGGCTGTAGGGTGCCTGCCCCAGCCTCCCCGGGTCATCCCTGGGCGTGCTTCTTGGCCATCTTCGCAATGAACTCGCGCGTCTGCTCGACGTTCAGCGCCTGGGCCCTCAAGTGCTCGTACATGACGGAGTACTTGCTGACGTCCGGGGTCTTTTCCAGGTACAGGTCGCTCGTCACGCCCTCGATGTAGACGACGCTGGAGTCCGAGGTGTCCGGGAACTCCAGGATCGAGTACTGCCCGCTGATCCCCGGGTGCGCGCCCATCTCGAAAGGCAGCACCTGCACGGTCACGTGCGGCAGCTGTGACTGCTCGATCAGGTGCTCCAACTGCTCCACCATCAGCTGCCTGCTGCCGACGATCCGGTGCAGCGCACCCTCGTCGATGACCGCCCACAGCCGTAGCGGACGCTCCTCGTCCCGGATCCGCTCCTGGCGCCGGGTGCGGACCGTGACCCGCTTCTCGATCTCCGCCGGCGTCGACTCCGGCAGCGCGCCCGCGATCACGGCCTCCGCGTACCGGTGCGTCTGGAGCAGCCCGGGGATGATCTGCGGTTCGTACATCCGCAGGCTCTCCGCATCCGTCTCCAGACCGATGTAGACGCTGTACGGGATGTCGCCGAAGGCGTGCCACCAGCCCTGCTGGCGGGAGTCCTTGGCCATCTGCATGAGGGAGTCGACCATGCGCTCGTCCTCGACCTCGTACACCCCGCACAGGTCGCGGACGTCACGCTGGCTGATGGAGCGCCGACCGTTCTCCAGCCGACTGATCTTGGACTGGGAGACGAGGAGGCGCTCGGCGACCTGCTCGGCCGTCATGTTCTTCGCCTCGCGGAGCTTGCGCAGCTCCTGGCCCAATCGGCGTCGCCTGACGGTGGGATTGACGTTGGACGCCACGGAAACTGCACCTCCGGCTGTCTGCTGCGTAGCTGTGCGTACCTACTGCTTGGCAGACTGCCACCAAAGGCCGGGTGTGCGCTGGGAAAACAGGACAACGCACGTGTGCGGGGCGGCCGTCCATCACCTGGCGGAGTGGGTGGTGGGGGGGGGGCCCCCCCGCGCCCCCCCCCCACGACCGTGCGGCTTTCGGGGTGGTTCCTCTGGTGCAGGGTGGTTCTCGGCGCCGGCCGCGCCTGGTCGCGCGCTCGACCGGTCGATCAGTGCACGGCCGCGCGGGCCATGCCGCCGCGGGGCTGCGCCGGGACGCCCGCGGTGCTCCGGCGCGGCTGCGCCGCACCGTTCTGGACGTCCATCACGGCGTGCGCCACGAGTCCGCCCATGGGGTCGTGCCGGATCAGGTCGCGCAGCCGGGACCGCGACGACCGTCCTTCGTTGCCGGGGTAGAGGTGCTTCCCGAGACCGACCGCATGGGCCAGCGCGGCAAGCGCCGCGGTCCGCGGGTCCGGCGGTACGCCGGTGCGGATCGCACTGTCCAGTCGGGCACGGATCTCCCGACTGATCGCCGTGTCCGTCGCCTGGTAGCGAGTCGTCGGCAACACCCCGCACATCTGGCTCTCCACGGCATGCACCATGCCGCATCGCTCCAGATGCGAGAGATACGTCTGACGGAGCCCCAGTCGGGGTCCGCCGATCCAGTGGACGGCCCGCACCGGGCTGCCGCGCCTGCGCAGCAGTTCCAACGCGGAGTCCAAAGTCGGATCTCCAGTCGGCCGTGGCATCACCACGGCGATACGATCCCCGTCAGGGGCTATCCGGCCTGCCAGAGCCAGCTCCACTAGCTGCGCTCCGGCCAGACCGAGGTCGAGCGACTGCGGCTGCGCTGTGGTACCCGTGGTCGGGTCCAGAGCGAGCAGTAGAAGCTCTTCCGGAATAGTTCTGCGGCTCCTGCCCATCCATGCCTCCCCGCGTGGATGAATGACAGGGTGACCCCTCTCACATTCATCTGTCGAGAGTGCCCGGGTGGTTCATCCGGGAACCAGTAGGTATGTCGTTCTCGTCTAGCACGGGGGCCAAGGGGTTCACACAGGACACTGGTAGACGGTTCGGACGTACGCATGACGCATGGAGGAGGCACGGTGGCGGGCGAGTCCCCCGACAAGGCGGAGCAGCAGGGGTCGTCTCAGGAGACGGCGGCCCCGGGCGGCGGGGACCGTGATCCCCGGCTCTCCGTGCTCCAAGGGTCAGAGTCCCCGTCGGTTCGGGTCGACCAGCCGACGGCCGTGTTCAAGAACCTGGCTCCGCGTACGCCCGAGGACGACGTGCAGAAGGAACCGTCCAAGCCGGCGGAACCGTCTGCGCCGGAGTCCGGGGCCGAGCCGGAGTCCGGGGCCGAGCCGGAGGGCGAGCGCCTGAAGACGGCCGTGGCGGCATGGGTCGCATCGACGGGGAAGCCGAAGGCCGAGGAGCCGGAGACCGGAGCGTCGAAGGCCGAGGAGACGGCGGACGAGTCGGAGGGCGCCTCGGAGCCGAGGTCCGACGGCGCGGCGGACGGCCCCGAGGCCGACGACTCCGAGCGCGCCCCGGCCGACGGGGACCGCGACGGGTCCGACGACGCGACGGACGGGGCACCTCGCAGCGACGCGGTCGCGGATGCGGACGACGCCACCGGCAAGGAGCCCGGCAAGGAGCCCGTCAAGGAGCCCGTCAAGGACAGTGCGCCGGTCGATTCCTGGTTCGCCGCACGGAAGCGACCCGTGACGGCGAAGTCCGAGGCGCCGTCCGCGCCGGTCAAGCCGTCCGCCCCCGCCACCGATGCCCCCGCCGGCGCAGGAGCACGCCCGGACGACGGCGGTGCCGCTGCCGCGAAGTCCCAGGGGGCTCCGGCCGCCGCGGACGACGAGGCCCCGGTCGACCAGCCGACGACCATGTTCAAGGCGGTCCGTCCGCCGGTCGTGGACCAGCCGACGACCGCCCTGAGGCTCCCGGCCGACCTCACCGCCGGCTCCGCCGCGAAGCCCGGCTCCGACGCCGAGGGTGGCTCCGCCGGGAAGCCGGGCTCCGGCGCCAAGGGCGACTCCGACAGCGAGCGCACCAGCGTCTTCCGGCCGCTGCGCGCCGACATCCCGGCCGAGCAGAAGGCGGAGAAGGCCGCACAGGCGGCACGGGAGACCGAGAAGGCGGCCGGGAAGACGGCCGAGGAGGCCGGGAAGGCGAAGCCCGCCACGGAGGCCGCCAAGCCGTCCGCGGCCGTGCCCGCGCCCGCCCCCGCGCCGTCCGCTGCCGCCGCCGCGTCCGTGGAGCCGGAGCGGACCCGGCAGCAGCCGCTGCCGCCGCTGCCCCCGCTCGACCTGCTCGCGGAACTGACGAACACCCCGCCCCCGCCGCCGAACGCGCTGCGGACGACCGCGCGCCGGCTGCGGATCTGGACCCCGCTGGTGCTGCTCCTGCTGATCGTCTTTGCGATCGTGCAGATGGTCCGCCCGCTTCCGGCGCCCGCCCTGACGATGTCGGCCGAGCCGACGTTCGCGTTCGAAGGCGGAAAGCTGGACATGCCGTGGCCCACCGAGGGCCAGGGGGCCGTCGAGGTCGAGGGCGTCGGCTCCATCGGGACGTACGGACCGCAGAAGCCGGCCCCGATCGCCTCCGTCACGAAGACGATGACGGCGTACGTGATCCTCCGCGACCACCCGCTCAAGGGGAACGAGACGGGTCCGGAGATCGAGATCGACCAGAAGGCGGAGGACCAGGGCAGGGCGGAGCACGAGTCGACGGCCCCGGTCAAGAAGGGGCAGACGTACTCGCAGAAGGAGCTCCTGCAGCTCCTGATGATCCCCTCCGCGAACAACGTGGCCCGGCTGCTCGCCCGCTGGGACGCCGGCTCGGAGGCCGCCTTCATCGAGAAGATGAACGCCGCCGCCCAGGAGCTGGGCATGACCCAGTCCACCTACACGGACCCGTCCGGCCTGCTCGACACCACCATGTCGACGCCGCAGGACCAGCTGAAGCTGGCGGAGGCGGTCATGCGGTTCGACGTCTTCCGCGAGATCGTGAACATGCCGAACGTGACGGTCGACGGCATCCCGGGCCGGATCGAGAACAACAACAACATCCTGCTCGAACCGGGTGTGAGCGGCATCAAGACCGGCTCCTCCACCCCGGCCGGCGGCAACCTGCTCTGGGCGGCCAACACGATCATCGACGGCCAGAACCGCCGCATCCTCGGCATCGTCATGGGCGCGCAGGACGCCAAGTACCTCGGCCAGAAGCTCCAGCTCGCCATCGACAACAGCCTCAAGCTGATCCAGAAGGCACAGCAGGACGTCACCTCGGCGGCCGTGGTCGAGAAGGGCCAGGTCCTCGGCTACGTCGACGACGGCCTCGGCGGCCGGACCCCCGTCGTGGCCACCAAGGAGCTCAGGGCGGTCGGCTGGCCCGGCCTCCTGGTCCAGCTGGACCTCAGCGACGGCGGCAAGGCCGTCCCGCACACCGGCAAGGCGGGTGACGTGGTCGGCCAGGTGTCGATCGGCACGGGCGCGGGCAAGGTCAGTGCTCCGGTCGCGCTCCAGTCGGACCTGGCGGAGCCGGGCTTCGACAAGAAGCTGACCCGCCTGGGCTGAGCGGCCACGCGCGCGGTCGGGCACCCGGGGTCACCGGGTGCCCGACTGTTAGCGTTTCGGGGGGACGAGACGGGCGGCGCCGGAGCCACACGGGCCGCACGAGCACGGGAGAACGGGCAGCACAGGAAAGGGCCGCAGTGACCACCGCCGAGCCGACACGCGCCGACCACGGGTCGAAGCGTTCTTCCCCTTTGCGAATAGTTCTTCCGGCGCAGCGTCCCGCACCGCCCCGGGCCCCGGTTCCTCCCGGCCCCGCACCGCGGCGGAAGCGCCGTTACACCGTGTTGGCCGCCACCGGGCTGGCCGCGGTCGCCCACCTCCTGTGGTACTTCCTGTTCGCGAACAGCGGCGGGGACCTGGCCGCGCAGGACGCCTGGGCCGAGTTCGTCGGACGGCACCCGGACTCCGCGTACAACCTGGCCTGGTACGGCGGGATGCACCCGATCTCGTACAGCGTGGTCTCGCCGTACCTGATGTCGGTGCTCGGCGTCCGCAAGACGATGATGCTCGCGGGGACGCTGTCGGCGGCGCTGACCGCGTTGATCCTGGTCCGGGTGCGGGCGGTGCGCAATCCGCTGCTCTGCTCGATCGCCGCCGTGTTCGCTTTCCTCTGCAACGCGCTCTCGGGGCGGGTGACCTTCGGCCTCGGCATGACGTTCGCGCTGGGGGCGGTCGCCGCCGTCTTCTGCTGGCCGCACCTCCGGTGCGAACACTGGCTCGACCGGACCGACTGTCGCTGCGCCCGTCGTCGGCGCTGGGCCAAGGCGGCCGTCGCCGCCCCGCTGGCCGGCCTGGCGACGGCGTGCAGCCCGGTCGCGGGACTGTTCCTCGGCATCATGGCGGGGGCGCTCTTCCTCAACAAACGGCGCCCCGGCGCGTACGCCCTCGGGCTCGCTCCGGTGGCCGTGGTCGGGCTCTCGGCCTGGCTCTTCCCGTTCTCCGGCACCCAGCCGATGGCGTTCGGCTCGACCGCGCTGCCCCTGACCTTCGGGGTGCTCGTCTTCTGCCTCGTCCCCAGGGACTGGCGAACGGTCCGGACCGCCGCCGTGGTCTACACGGTGGGCACCTTCCTGACCTGGCTGATCGACTCCCAGATCGGCTCGAACATCTCCCGGCTGCCGATGCTCTTCGCGGGCGTCGTGCTGCTCGCGGCCCTGCCGTACACGGTGCCGCGCTCGCGCCGCTGGTACGCGCTGCTGCTCGCCTTCGTCGGGCTCAACTTCTGGATCGGCTTCAAGGGCGTCGACGACGTCATCCGCACCGCCCCGGACGCCTCCTGGGCCCGCGAACTGGCACCGCTCGTCAACCAGCTCCAGGTGCGGGGCGCGGGCAAGGCGAGGGTCGAGGTCGTGCCGGCCTCCAGCCACCGCGAGTCCTCCGCGCTCAGCCCGTACATCAACCTGGCGCGCGGCTGGAACCGCCAGGCCGACATGGAACGCAACCCGCTCTTCTACGACGACACCCTGAACGCGCGGAACTACGAGGAATGGCTCCACCGCTGGGCCGTGCACTACGTCGTCCTGCCCACCGGCACCCCCGACTCCGGCGCCGAACTGGAGGCGGAACTGGTCGACGAGGGCCTGCCCTACCTGAAGCAGGTCTGGTCGGACGCGAACTGGCGGCTGTACGAGGTCGAGGACCCGACCCCGCTGGCCGCCCCGCCCGCCCAGGTGCAGAGCGCCGAGGAGAACGAGGTCGTCATCCGCGTCGACAGCCCCGGCCGGGTCCTGATCCGGGTCCCGTACTCGCCCTGGCTCGCCCTCGTCGACGAGAACGGCGGCAAGATCGCCCCGCCCCAGGAGACCGAGGCCTCCCGACTGGCCCGCGAGGAGTCGGAGACCGAGCTCCCCAAGGTCTTCGCCAACGAGGAGGGCTGCCTCTTCAGCGCGGAAGCCGACGCCGAGGGCGACGAGTGGACCGAACTGGTCGCCCCCCGCGCCGGCGTCTACCGGCTGGCCGCCCCCTACGAGTTCTCCCGGGGCACGCCCTGCCCGGAAGAGCTCCGCTGAGGCCCCGGGCCGCCCCCACCGCCGGAGCCCCGCCTCCCCGGCCCTATCGGAACCCCGCGCCCCTCCGCAACGTCCGGTCATCCCCCGAACACCTCCCCATCCAGTGACCGGCGGAGCGCCCCGCGAGAAGCCGGTTCACGCCGTCGCCGTCGCCGTCGATCACGGCGTCGGAGCGCGCGCAAAAACTCCCGTGCGTCGGCTCGCGCCCCTCTGCGACCATTCGCCCATGGCGCAGAATCTCGAATCGCTGGTCATCCGGCACACCCACCGCATTCCCTCTCCCCAGGGGTCTGCCGGGGAAGGCGCCACCGCCACAAGGCAATTCGACGCGGCGCTGACGACCGTGGGCTTCAAGCTCTCGGCCGAACTGCTGGAGCGGCTGTCCGGGCTGTCCGAGGCCGCGGTCGTGCACACCGCCCGGCGAACGCTGCGCACCGTGAGCGAGATGGTGGGCGACCACGTCCGGCACAACGCGTACTTCATCGACTTCCCGGCGAACGTGCCGGACACCGAAGAGTTCTGGATGCGGTGCGTGACGAAGGCGCTCGGTGACGACGCGTCGCGCGAGAGCGTGCTGACGCGGCTGAAGCACGGGACGCTGGACCTGCTCAGCCTCCCCTCGTACGGCCGCTACCAGCACACCTACGAGGAGATGCTCGCGGCTCAGGACGAGCTGATCGCCTCGGCGGGCGACCGGGTGACCGTCCTGCACCTCGGACGGGACCCGGAAGAAGAACTCACCGACCTGTACCTGTCCTTGGCCGGCAGCAGGACCCCCCTGGGCGAGGACCACCGACACGACCTCAAGACCCTCGCCGAGCGGTGCGCGCTCGGCCCGCAGCCGGAGTCGATCCCCGTCCGGGAGAACCGGGCGCTCGTCAACGAGGCCCGCCTCGCCGTCGGCGCCGACCTCCTCCTGGACACCGTCACCGACGTGCTGCGCCTGGCCTGCGCACTGTCGGGCGGCGACGTGACGCTCCACGAGCCGACCCGGTTCCGGGCGCTGTCGCGGCCGGTGCGCCGGGGACTGCTCGCGGGCCTCGACGCGGTGGTCGCGGCGAACCCGGCGAAGCTCGCCGACGTGCACGCGCACCGGGAGCCCTTCAAGAGGCTCGGTGAGCGCCTCCATCCACACGAGTACCCGCGCTGGCCGCACGCCGCCGACGTGTTCGCCGTCGCGCGGGGGGAGAAGACGGCGCGGTCCTTCGACAGCCGCGTCGAGGAGCTGCTCGACGCGTACGACGTCACCGGTGCGCTGAAGCTGCTGAAGTCCGCTCCCGGCAGACTGTTCCGCGCCCTGGACCTCCTGATGCGCATCGCCGCCGACCAGGAGGAGCGGGACGCGGTGGTGGCCGCCGCGGCGGAGGTCGCCCCCGGGGTCTCCGGCCGGGTCGTCCTCTCGGTCCGTGAGCACTTCCACAACCGGGAGGAGGAGACCGACGCACCCCGCATCTTCGTCAACCGCCGGGGCCGCGCCTGGGTGGCCCGCGACCACCGCCCTCCGATACCGGCCGCCGACCGCGACCGCCTGATCGCCGCCCTCGACGCCGAGGTCCGCCGCCGACTCCAGGTGCCGGACCGGCTGTTGCTCGACCCCGACGTCCTGGACGTGGCGCTCCCGCTCAGCGGCAGGGCGACCGCGGCCGGGCTCGGCGTACTGCCGCGGGGGTCCGTCTCCGAGGTCGACGGCGAGTTGCTGCGCTTCTTCGTGTACTGGAAGCAGAGCGAGGAGCGGACCGACTACGACCTGTCGGCCCTGCTCCTGCACGACGACTACACCACCGACTCCTGGCTCTCCTACACGGCCCTCACCGCCGTCGGGGGCGTGCACTCGGGCGATGTCACCGAAGCACCCGACGGGGCCTCGGAGTTCATCGACCTGTCCCTGGACCGCGTGCGCAGCACGTTCATCGTTCCTCAGGTCAACATCTACGCGGGGGAGGGCTTCGAGGAGGTCGAGGAGTCGTTCTTCGGGTTCATGCTGCGCGGAGGGGAGCAGAAGGGCCGTCCGTTCGAGCCCCGCACGGTGCGCATGAAGTCGGATCTGCGCGGGACGGGTCGTGTGGCCCTGCCCCTGGTCTTCCGGCGCGGGGACGACGGCGGGTGGCGCGCGAAGTGGCTGCACCTCTACCTGAAGGGCATCTCGGCGGCGAACCGGGTCGAGGAGAACCAGGTGTCGGTGTCCAAGGCGGTGCGTGCCCTCGTGGAGCGCGAGCAGCTGACGGTCGGTTACCTGATCGACCTGATGTCCCGCGGCACCACGGTCACGGAGCTGTGGGACGGCGGCCCGGTCCCGGACGGGCCCGTGACGTACATCGGTCTCGAACGTCCGGAGGGACTGCACCCGGACTCCCGGGTCATCACCCTCGAAAACCTGCGCGACGTGATCCCCGGCTGAATGCTAGTGTCACCTTCGGCGAGGCCATGAAGGGGCTTCCTTCTCATTCACTTCCAATGAAATCAAGTTCCTTCGCTTTCCTCGCCCTTGAATTCGACTGAGGGGCGTCCGTGCGGCGCCCCTCAGTTTTCGTGTGTGGCGACGGATCAACGTCGCGGAAAACCCACACGGATCCGCTTCGTTCGCGACGGGTGGCACTCCCACGGCGAGACCACGGAGGGACTTCCTCCTCCGCCGCGAAAGCGGCTCGCATGCGAGGGCCCCCTCCTCTCCCTCGCCCTCGACGCCGATCGGCCCCAGGACTTCCGTGATGCGGCGGTCGACACCCCACCGCAGGACGAGCCCTCGACCGCCGAACCACCCACCCCGCGGCGAACGGGCGAACACCGTGGCCGAGGCCGGCTCCTGCACCGCCGTTGGCCCCCGCCCCGGACGTGGGAGAGCTGCGCCGCTCCCCACGGCTCCGGACGGGACGCCGCTGTTCGAGACGAGCGGACGCCGGGCCCCGCAGGCCGTACTCCCGGCAGGGGCCAATGGCCGCACCGCTCACCCCTCACCGCGTGTCCTTGCCGGGACCGCTGCGCCACGGTGACCCGCCCGGGCTGATTTCGCGCCACTCGAACCACGTGAACAGGCGTACACCTTGTCGTGAAAGCGCCCTCCTCATTGCTTTCCAGCCATAAAAGCCCACATGTGAATTCCGTCATGCCGGTCGTGATCATTCGTGTTCTACGGTCACCACGTCGGCACCACACAGCCCACACAGAAAAACGGGGAACAACATGACACGCACGCGAAAGCGCATAGCGGCGGTCGGCCTCGTCGCCGCGCTCGCCCTTCCGGTCGGGGTCGCCGCCGCCGGTGAGATCACCAACAGCCGCCTCACGTTCTCGATCGCGACCTCCGGATCCAAGGAGGACGGCGACCGCTGGAACGGCCCCGGCTCCGGCCACGTCAAGGCATGCGGCGACGTCCCGACGTCCAACCTGAAGACGTTCAGCGGCTACGTGTACCAGGACAAGTCGTTCATGCCCGACCCCCAGATCGCCTCGGTGTCCCGCGGCTACTCGCAGGCCTACGGCTGCGGTTCCTACAAGGGCACCACCACGGGTGGTAAGTACTACACCAAGGCCACCTGGGCCGGAGTCTCCGGCAGCCGCGCCTACGGCTTCGTGGCCGCCCAGAACTGATCAGGAAACCGTGTCCGTAGACAACGACACCACCGCGGCCGGCGACAGCACGCCGGTCGCGGCCGTCGAGGGCGCCACGGTCCGCTACAAGGCCGTGGTCGCCCTCGACGGCGTGCGCGCGGAGTTCCACTCCGGCACCACCGCCCTGCTCGGACCGAACGGCGCGGGCAAGACCACCCTGCTCTCCCTGCTGAGCACCGCCCGGCGTCCCCAAGAGGGGGCGGTGTCCCTGCTCGGTGACCCGGTCCGCGGTCGCGCGGGCACGCGCCGGGTGCGGGAACGCATCGGCGTACTGCCGCAGTCCTTCGGCTACTACCCGCGCTTCACCGTCGAGGAGTTCGTCGAGTACGCGGCCTGGCTGCGCAAGGTACCGGGCAGCGAGCGGCGCGACCGCGTGCGCGAGGCCCTGAGGCTGGTGGAACTGGAGAAGTACGCGGACCGGCGCATGGGAGCCCTGTCCGGAGGCATGCTGCGCAGGGCGGGCATCGCGCAGGCCGTGGTCAACCGGCCGGCGCTCGTCCTGCTGGACGAGCCGACGGTCGGTCTCGACCCCGCACAGCGGGTCGGCTTCCGCACCCTCATCCGCGACCTCGGCGAACGCTCCGCCGTCGTGATGAGCACCCACCTCGCCGAGGACGTCGCCCACGTCTGCGACCGTGTCCACGTCCTCCTGGAGGGACGCATGCGCTTCTCCGGCACCGCCGCCGAGCTGTGCGCCCGCGCATCCGGCCACGACGGCACGACCCTCGACGGCTCCGCCGTGGAGGCGGGCTACCTGGCCGTCGTGGAGCGGAACGGAGGCGACCGGTCGTGATGCGCGTGCTGCTCCACGAGATGCGGCGCGGCGAGGCCGGCAAGGTCGCCGTGCTGTCGGCCGTGGCCGGCGTCTGGTACCTGGCCTCCGCGGACCCCTCGACCAGTGACTGGATCGGCTGGTGGAACCAGGCCAGCATCAAGGTCCAGGTCTTCGGCGTGATCGTCATGGGCTCCCTGATGAGCGCCGCCGCCGCCTGGACCGCGGGCCGTGCCCGGCGCACCCGTGCCGATGCCTGGGCGGACACGACGCCCCGGGGCGGCTGGCCGCAGGCGCTGCTGCTGTGGGGCGCGGCCTGGCTGTGGTCGTTCGTCGCCTACGCCCTGATGACGGCCGTCGCCTTCTACCGCACAGCCGGGATCAGCGATGTCACGAAACCCGTGTGGACGCCGCTCCTACTGGCCCTCGCGATGACCGCGCTGCAGACAGCCGCGGGCGTCGCCGCCGGAACCCTGCTGCCCTCCCGCATCACCGCACCCGCCATGGGCGTGCTCTGGTACGTGGTCTTCGTCGTCTTCGCGTTCGTGCCCGACCTCCCGCTGGCCAACCTCTTCCCGGCCATCGACGAACACTGGGACGCCACCTTCCGGCCGCACACCACCCGGCTGCTGATCGCAACCGCCTGGTGCGCCGCCGCGGCACTCGTGCTGCTCGCCCTGCCCGCCCTGCTGCGTCGCACCGCGCTCCCGCCCGGCCCGCTCGTGGTGGTTCCCGCCGTGGCCGCGGTGGTTGCGGGAGGCTCGCTGCTCACGTTCCGCGCCCCGGCACCCGACCCGTTCTGGGCGGTGCGGGCGGAGCAACCCGCCGAGCCCGTCTGCGTCACGCAGGGCCGTACGAAGGCGTGCCTGTGGCCGGACGACCGGCACCTGCTGCCCCAGGTCGGCGCCGCCGCCCTGGCAGTGGACCGGACCCTGGGCTCCCTCTCCGGATTCAACCGCAGTTTCCACCAGACCGGGCTGCGGCTGCCCAGCGGCCCGTACAACGCTGAACTGCCGGTCTACCAGCCGGTCGTGGACACCCGCACGCTGACCGAGGCCATGCTCGACGCCGCGCTCCCGCAACCCCCCAGCGGCTGCGAGCCGCACACCCCCGAGGAGACCGGCGGGCTCCCGGACACCTTCCTCTTCCAGGCCGTGGTCCACGCGCGCGCCAAGCTCCCCGTCCCCTATTACGGGGACGAGTTCGGGACCGCCCTGGAACGCGTCCTGAAGGCGCCCGTCGCCGCCCAGGACCAGTGGCTCACCGCCGCCGCGCGGGAAGTCGGCGCCTGTCGCCCCGTACCCCCGCTGCCTCGATGAACCCCGTCCTCGCCTTCGCCCGCAGCCGCGACATGCCCCGCGCGGCAGCCGGATCGCTGGTCGTGGCCCTGGCCACCACGGCGTTCACCGGGACGCGCCTGGAGTTCCCGGACTTCCGCCACCTGGTCGACTTCAGCATTCCGGTCGCGGCGGTCGCCCCCGTGGCGTACGCGGTCGTCCTGGGCACCACGCTGCACTCGCCCATGGCGGACCTGGAGCACACCTCGGCCCAGCCCGTGCACGCCCTCCGCCGCCTCCAGCTGGTCGCCCTCACGGCGCTGGCGGTCCTGCTGGCGGCACTGCCGATGTTGACCGGCCTCCCCCTGGAGGTCTTCGCGGCCTCGGCCCGCAACACCGCCGGGTACCTGGGCCTCGCGGCCGTCAGCGCCCGCCTCTTCGGTAGTGGCCTGGCCTGGTTGCTGCCCCTCGGCACCTTCGGTCCGACCCTCCTGCTCGGCGTGGGAGAGGACAACACCCCGGAATGGTGGGCCTGGTCCATCCAGCACCCTTCCGACGGGACGGCCCTGGTCATCGCCACCGTCCTGTGGCTGGTTGCCCTCCTGCTGCCCGCTCCGCCCCCCAGGCCGGAGGACAGGGCGGAGGTTTGACGGCCGACGACGGCGCACCGGCCCCGAACACGCGCGAGGCCCACCCCTGGGTGATCACGCACTGGGTCAGACGTCGGACCTCTGCCACGGGGCCGCCGAGGACGTCATCGGTGAGTTGCGACCGAGCCGGGCGACGAGTGGAGTGACCCCTTCGGATGCCGGCCATGGCGGCAAGGTGCAGAACGATGTGCCAGGTGACCACCGCATGTCCGGTGGCCGAAGCACTGAGCTTGGGAATCACCGTTCTCCGGCGACCGATAGGCGCTGTGACCTGTGGACACGAGCGCCGAGTCGAGCTGGGCGGCCCTTCTCGGCACCCGCTGTTGCCTGGCAGATCACTGGCCGAGCGGACTCCAGTCGAACCAGCCCCGGGAGGTGTCGTACGGGTACGTGGGTTCGTCGCAGGTCTGGGACGTCCAGATCTCCGAGGCGACGGCATCCGCACGCGCCGCATGGCCGTCCGCCAGAACCACCAAGATCAGAACCACAGGCAGCGTCAGCGCGGCGAGCACCCGCCAGCGACGCACACGTGAGACGACCAGTGCTGCCGCGGACAGCACCAGCCCAACCAGTAGGAGCCACTGGTTCACACTTGCTTCTCGGTCGAGTTCTTCGGACGACTCGACGAGGTCAACGCAGAGTACGTACGTCCTCGGTCCGTCGAGCAGCGACAGGCAGCGTTCCAGTACTGCGACCAGCACGACGAACACCCCCAACACCAGCAGCGAACCCGGTTCTCTCTTCGACTCCGCGACCGACCGGTCCCGCCCCTCAACCCGCATAGCCCCTGCCCTTCGCCCCTCCAGCGGAGGGCCAAGCTGAGCCCAGACGCTACCCACCCGTGCATCGCGGGTGTTCGGCTCTGCCTGGGGCGAAGGCGGCCGGGGAGGGGAGTTCCACGACGCTCACCACGATCCGGCCGGCATTCGCGAACGGCGCCCCTTCCCTCCCGGAGTCTGAGCGCCCCCGACGGAGGCACGTCTCGTAGCCGCGGGCCTGGTCCTCGCCTCATGCCCTTCGGGCCTCTCCACTGCGGGCGCGCGTCGGCGGCGGCAGCGCCGAGCGCAGCCGGGTGCTTTGCCCCCCGGCGTCGCTGACGTGCGCCGCTTCCTCGTCCGACCGGAAAGGCGACGACCAGCGGCAACCGCCAAGCAATCGGACCGGCTGCTCAGGAAGAGGCGCCCCGCCCCGCCCCGCCCCGCCCCGGTCTGGTCCGGTCCGAACCGTTCTGAACCGGACCGACCGCGCTGAGGTCAGAAGTAGATGTCAAAGGCCCCGGACCATGATCGGTCCGAGGCCTTTTGGCTGGTGCCCCCGGCAGGATTCGAACCTGCGACACCCGCTTTAGGAGAGCGGTGCTCTATCCCCTGAGCTACGAAGGCGGGGATCTGTCGGAAAACGTGTCTGAAACCCTCCCTCAAGTGGGCGGATCCAGGATGTCGGCTCCCCGGCAGCTCCATGGTGGGCAGGCGCAAAGGTCTGCGTCACCGCAGACAGTGTAGCGGGTAGCGGTTCTGAGGGCGGCACACCTTGGCAGGGCCGGCGTGAGCTGGCATCGGGGGCAGGTGGCGGCGGGCTGGGACCCAAGGTGCCTGCGTTCTCACCTGCCGGGTTGGATGAGGTCGATCGCGTGGCCGAGGTGTGACTTGTAGTAGTCGGTGGCGTGGGCGGTGTTGGTCCAGCCGGTGATGCGGGCCAGGGCGATCGCGAGGTTGCGGAAGGTGGCCATCGCGCGGGGTGTGTTCCCGGTGCGGATTTTGGAGGCGTCCTCGGCGAGAGTGGTGTCCCGGACGTGGTGGTGGGCTTCGACGTGCCAGTGCTCGCGCACCGCCCGGGCGAGCTGGGCGTCGGTCGCGGAGAACGCGTTGTGGCTGGTCACGGCGTAGATATGCTCGATCTGGATCTTCCCGCTGTTCAGGTCGCGTCGGCGGCGGGTGACCTTGATCGCCTGGGCGGCGTGCGGGAGTCGCAGCCGGCGCGGGACCTGGACGGCTTTGAGGCGGCGGATCTCGTCACGGCCGTGTCCCTTCTCCCGGGTGGCGTGGCCGAGGGGGATCTGGTTCCAGGGCAGCGACTTGAGGAAGTGGTGCAGCTTGGGATGGTTGTCCTTCACGATCGCGATGTAGTTGGCCTTCTTCTCCTCGATGAGGAACTGCGCGTGCGCGTGCTGGGTGTGCAGGGCGTCGAACGTGACGGTGCGGCCGGCAAGGTCGAGCGGTGCGAGAAGCGGTTTGAACTCGCTGATCTCGCCCTTCTTCCCGGCGACCTGCCGCTGGTTCAGCGTCGCGCGTTCGCCGTGGGTGACGGCCGACAGCAGGTGCACCGCCCTGGTCGCCGCGGTGCGCGAGCCGCGCAGGCTCTTGCCGTCGACGGCGACCGCGCACAGTCCTTCGTCCTGGTCGGGGCGGCTGCAGTGTGCCGCGAGCCATGCTCCCACCGCCGCGTCCACCGCGTCGCCGTCCAGACGTGCCAGGAGACGGCCGAGCGTGGTCGCTCGTGGTGCGGCCCGCAGTCCCAGACGGTGACGGACCTCGTCGGGCAGGTAGGCGGCATGCCGCGCGACGGCGGCGAGGGTGGTGGCGCCGGCGAGCACGGCGATCGTGCACAGCGCGAGGATCGGGCCGAGCCGGTAACGGCGGCCCTGCCGACGGCGCGGATCAGGCAGCACGTCGAGGACGTCGGCAAGGTCCAGCAGGCGGTCGAGATCGTCGGAGACGGAGCCCGCATCGTGGTCGAGGTGGCGGGACACAGCGGTAATCAGCAAGGATGGCATCCGGAAGCGGTTTGTTGTGATGAAGCGTCAGACACCTCCATCATCACGAACCGCCTCCTTCAGTTGATCACCTACCCGAACCCCGACAACCCGCTCTCACCCCGGCAGTTCAGGACGTCTCGCCGCCCGAGAACGCACGAGCCCTGGACAGACCCGGACACAAGATCACTTCTCAAAGACCCTGACTTCTACCCCCCTCAATGGCATTTGAATAATGCCGGGGCAGGCTGGCGGTTTCCCTCTCCGCAGTCTTTAGAATTCCAACGAAAAAGGGGACATAGGGAATCCTTGTTTGTCAGGTTGAGTGGGTGATTCTCGTGACGCGGTCACCCCTTGGACAGCGTGTAGGTGTCCCTGGCATCGGGGTCCGAGGTGAGGAAGAACAGGGCCGGTCGACCGGATTTGCCCTTCGTGACACCCATGTACCAGGTGGCTTCGGCTGGGGGCAGAGCCGTACGGGCGGACGCGTCAGATGGTGTGGCGGAAGGGCCGAGCCCAGAGGCGTCCGCCGGGGAGCTGGAGGGCGACGGCGCGCGCGCGGCCGACTTCACCGTCACGTGGACGACATAGCCCCGGCCCACCATGTTGCCGCCCTTGTAACGACCGGGTTCGTAGAGCTCCCAGGTGCCTTGCCCGGTCATGCGCCAGTTGTCATCGAAACGGAATTCCTGGCCGTCAAGGTCGGTCGCTTTCGCCTGCCCGTTGGGGCCGAGGGTCAAAGTGCTGCCCTCCCAACCACTCCAGGTGCCCTGAAGGTCCGCGAGGCGCACCTTGACAGGCGGGGGTGGCGGAGCGGTCCTGTTGTCGACGCAGGAGGACGTCCCAAGGACGAGCCCCGTGACGGCTGTCACGGCCATGAGTCCGCGCCGGATCCGGATGGACATGGACGGATACCTCTTTCTATGGGGGCCGGGTGAGCCGGAGGACAATCCTCCTACCCACCCGGCCATCGAGCACAGTGCTACTGGCCGTTACCGGTCGACCGGCATGTTGATCGACTCACTCCAGGTGACGGTGAACCTGAGCTCGCGTTGCCCAGCCGGGAACACAGAACGCATCCCGTCGGAGAGCATGACGGCAGGGCCCTCCTTGGCGCCTTCCGTGTAACCCTCCTCGGACACCCCGCGGGTCAGCGACTCGACGGTCATCTTCTGTGTGAGCTCGAAATCGACCTTCGCGGTCTTGTTCAGGCTGTGGTACTCGCTCACAGTCGCCTTGAGGTTGAAGGAACCGAGGATGGCGCGGGTCGCGCCTTCCTGGGCCTTCTCGTCCCCGCCGAGATACGTCGCGAAGTCAGCGAGCTCGCCGGCCATCAGCAGCTTCAGCGGTATGCCGTTCATGTTGGCGCCGTACTGGGTCTTGTAGTCCAGACCCGTAATCGTGTCGCCGACCTTGGTGCCCTGGCGCATCCTCAGGTACCTGCGCACCACGTCCATCCAGAGGTGCTGCTGGACGCCGGCGGTGAACTTGTCCCGCTCGTCGAAGTGATAGGCACTTGGTGTGATGCCAGCGAACCACATGGCAACGATCTGCGGGGCGTCCGGATTGAGGATGGTTTCCCCGTTCCAGTTGCCGCCGGACCGGTACGCAGCGTTGGCACGGCGGCCCAGCTCCTGCCGGCGACGCTCCTCGGCAACGGCCTGATGCTGGTAGCGCTCCGTCTCCTTGTTCTGCGCCACGATCTCGTCGTAGCGGCTGCCCTTGCTAACAACCTCCGTACCACCCTTGCAGCGATACATTCCGTTCACGCACTCCTCCAGGGCCTCGCCCGTCGGGTCGGAGAAGGTCATGGGATTGTTGGCGGCGTAGCCGTACCCGTTCATCGTCTGAGGCTTGTCGGCCTCGAGGATCGGGTCCACCGAGACGAAGCGGCCGATCGTGGGGTCGTACTCGCGGGCACCAATATGGGTAAGCCCCGAGTCGGCGTCCCTCGTGCCGCCGATGAAGCCCTTGCCCCCAGCCCAACCGGTGGGCTGGGGGCCACGGGCCTCGCCGAAGAGCGAGGTCTTCCGGCGCGTGACAGCCTGGGCGGCGTCCGCCGTGATCTGCGTCGTGCCCGTGCCGTGATGGTCGGACAGGGTGAAGAGCAGCTTGCCGCCGGTGCGCATTGCGATGATCTTCGACTCGGCCACGTAGTAGCGGGTACCCGTGACTACGCCGGACTTGTCGAGCTTCAGCTCGTTGCCCGCGGGCAGGGTGATCGTCGTGCCGGTGGAGTCCTTCTTGACCAGGCGCTGCCCCTCGGTGGTGTAGATGTACGAGCTGACGTTAGTCCCCTGGGTGACGGACTTGAGGTGGCCCTCGTCGTCCCAGGCCAGCGTCTGCTGGGCGGCGTCACCGATCTTGCGAGTTTCGGTGTTGCCGGCCGCGTCGTAGCCGAAGAGTTCCTCACGGGCCTCGGCGCCGGTCTGGGTGACCTTGGGCAGGTCGTGCTTGCCTGCGGTCGGGGCGGCGTAGGCGCGGACGGTTTCGGCGGCTGGGCCCAAGGTGGTCTTGTGCTTCGTCTCGGTCTTGCGGTTGCCGACGGCGTCGTAGGTGTATGACGTCCAGTAGGCGTCCTGGCCGCCGACTGCGGCGTCCGACGGCGCCGGGGCACAGGTCTCGCCGGTGTTGGTCCAGGCCTCGGTGATCCGGCGCAGGGCATCGACCGCGAAGCACTGGGTGTCGGTGGTCCGGCCCGCGTCTTGGCCGAACGCGGTGGCGATCGACGTCATGTTGCCCGCGGGATCGTAGCCGAACCTGGTGTCGTCGATGCGTTGCGGGGCGATCTCGCGGTCGGTGTAGCGACGCAGCGGTGCACCGGTGTGCTCGTCGTACTCGTTACTGACCCAAACGTGCTGGGCAAACGCGCCGAGCTCTTGCCGGGTGTTACGGCCGTAGTGGTCGTACGTGGTCGCCGACACGAGCGGATCGGCACCCGCGCCCACAGTGTTGAGCAGACCGTGCGCCGGGGTGTAGGTGTTGGCGACCTTCTCCGCCGGCAGCCCGCCCATGGCGGGGTGCCGGGTCCACATCACCTGGCCGGTGTTGAGGTTGTAGGAGGTCGTCCACTTGTACGTGCCCGCGAGGGCGCCCTCGGAGGCCGGGATCGTGGTCTGGGTGACGACCGGCTGATAGAGGCTGTTGTACGCCGTGATGGAGGTCTCGTAGGCGTTGGCGCCGTCGTACCGCGTGGACTTGGACAGCTGACCCTTGGCGACCGTGTCGTACTCCCAGGTGCTGAGGGTTGCCGTGCCCGACTTGAGGGAGACCTTGCGGCCGAGCTCGTCGTAGTCGGTGTGCAGGGTGATCAGTCGAGCGTCGGTGACATCCGTGGCGCGGTCGCCCTTGTCATAGGTCGTTTTGGTTGTGCCCTTGTCAGGGTCGACAGCTTCGGTCTGTCGGCCGCGGACGTCATAGGTGTACTTCCACGAGGCTCCCGACGGGTCGGTGACGAGGTCCACGCGGCCCCGCTTGTCGAGGTGGTACGTCGTCGACTGCTCGGTGGTGCGAGCGGTGTTGGTGTACTCCTTGACCTCCGTCGTCCGGCCTAGGGCGTCCTTGACCGTGGTGGTCGCGGTGCCTCCCTGCGGCGGGATCACGGTGGTGGTGTCGCCAGTGTGCGTAGCGGTGGTGCGCTTGGTCTCGTCACCGAATTTTTTTGCGATCACCGCCGTGACGCGGCCGGCGCCGTCGTACTCGGTGTCGGTGGAAGCCGGGTACTCCAGCTCTCTTCCGGTGACCAGGACGGGCTCGGGCGCTCCGGTGGCGAAGAAGGTCCCGGAGTTCCGCCAGACCAGGCCGCGCGTGTCGTAGAACGCTTCGGTGACGAGGCGTCCCGCGAGGTCTGGCGACTCCATTTGGGTCTGCCGCTCGCGCAGCAGACCGTCCTGGAAGGTGTAGGTGACGTCGTACTTGCTGTCGTGGGTGAGTGCCTTGGTCGTGACGACGATCGGACCGTCACGCCGGATCAGGTACTCGAACAGGTAGTTGGGGGAGTCGGGATAGGTGGTGGCCGAGCGGTTCGGCTGCCAGACCTTGGTGACCCGGCCGAGTGGGTCGTAGGAGGTGGTGGTGACCTTTCCGTTCGGGTCGGTGACCTGGGTGGCTTCGGCGCGGAGCGGGTCGGTCACAGTGGTCGTCGTGTGTCCCTTGGGGTTGGTGACGACCATGGTGGTCGGCGCCTCGCCCGTGGCGGGGGTGTAGGAGGTCTTGGTGACGTTCCCGTAGGCGTCGGCACCAGCCAGGGTGCGGCCGTAGGCGTCGTAGCAGAGTTGGGTACCGTCGGTGCCGCAGACGGACGGGGTGCTGGAAACCGCGTCGTATCCGTTGCCGGCGCCGTTGATGCGGTCGGTCTTGGTCACCAGACCGCGGCCGGGCACGGTGCCCAGGCTGCCGCCGTCGTAGTAGGTGCGGGTGTCGTCGATGACGTCGGTGGGCCGGGAGACGGTGCTGCCGCAGGGCACGGCGACGGTTTCGACGCGGCTGACCTTGTCGAGGATGTGGGTGGTGGTGTTGCGGGCGTAGCTGGTGGTGACGCATTTCTCGTCGCCGGGCTTGGCGGTGTCGCCGGTGAACGACTCGGTGGCGACCATGCCGTAGGAGTCGAACGTGCGGGTCAGCTCGGTGGTGCGGGTGCCGCCGGAAACAGTGGTGCGGGTCTCCTCCTTCTCGGTGCCCATGAGGTACGACTCGAGCGCGGGCAGACCTGTGCGTGTCCGAGACGCGACAAGCGCCGAACGCCACGGCGTGTAGGAGGTGGCGGAGACGAGCTTGCTCGTGTCGTCGCCGTTGTAGGTCGCGGTCTCACGCGGCATGCCGGCGAACTGCTTGCGGTCGGTAACGGCGACACCCGCGCTGTTCTCGACGGCCTTGCCGTCCCGGCCTCGGAAGTAGCGAGTCTCGGTGAGGGTCCTGGGGTCGGACGCGGCGCCGGTACGGGTCTGGACCCGCTCGTATCCGCGGGCGACGGAGTAGGTGCGGTCCTCGGCCTTGGCGAACTCGTCGGTGCTTTTCGCCCAGGCGGCGCCGCCGAGGTAGGAGTACGAGGTCACCTTGTCCGGCGACTCGACGAGATTGTCACCTTCCACGACCTGGTTCACGACGTAGGAATGGAACCAGTCGAGCTGGGCGGTGTCGCCCTCGTAGGCCCATTTCACTGGGTAGCACCGGGTGGTGTTGGTGCCGTCGGCCGGTGGGAGCGTGGTGGTGGTGCAGTCCGGCTGGGAGTAGGTGACGCCGATCGTGCCGCCGGTCTCGGTGGTGATCTGATAGAGCCGGAGCCGGACGAACGGGGCGAGCCCGTCGCCGATCGTGTCGACGCGGTTGGGCCTCTGCTCACCGGCGAAGGTCACGGGAGGCAGCGTGAGCGTGCCACCGGTCTTGCCGGTGCGTTGAATGGACTTCAGCCACATCGGGGTGGAGATGCCGTCACCGGAGGCGGGGAAGTCCTGGTCGAGGGCCCAGGTGTCGACGTCCTTGTAGACACCGCCGGTCAGCACCTTCGTGGTGATGGACGTGAGCCGCTTGCGCGACCAGAAGGTGGGTGAGACCTGTTCCTTGCACTTGGCACCGTCCTTGCAGTAGCGATCGAACGGGACGTCCGGCCAGTTCTTGGCGTGGGCATCGTCGAAGGTGCCGCAGTCGGTCAGGCAGCGCTCGGAGACACCGAAGGTCACCTGGCCCATGGCCTTGCCCGAGTACACGGCGTCGGAGCGCAGTCCGTAGTCGATGTGGTCGAGCCAGCCACCCCGGACGTACGAAGTCGCGGTGGAGTCACCCGTGGTTGTCGAGACGTTGCGGCCGTAGTTGTTCTTCTCGGTGTTCCAGTAGTACGCGGCGGCGTTGCCGTGCGGGTCGACCACATAGTCGAGCTGCCAGCGCCAGGCCTGCTGGCACCAGCCGCTCGCGAAGCTCGCGTTGTAACAGGGCTCACCCGTGTGGTTGCCGAAGACCGGGACCGTCCAGGTGGAGTTGGTGACCGGATCGTCGGCCGCCGTGCCGTGGTCGCTCCAGCCGGGCAGCCGGTTCAGACCGAAGAAGTACTGGGTGCCGTCGGTCGTGGTGACCTTCCAGTGCTCGCCCTTGCCATCAACAGCGTCCGTACCGCCGTCACCATTGGTGGCGCCGGTCAGCTTCTCGACCTTCTCACCAGAGTCCGAGGCAGGGTGCCAGCCCTTGCCGGCCTCGTAGACCAGCTCGGTGTTCTTGCCGCCGAGCGACAGCGTGACATTGTCGTTGAACCAGCACAGGTCACCGACCTTGGCCGTGTTGGTACCACCGGTCATGTCATCGTTGCACGGCTTGTATCGCCGCTCGATGAAGCCGGGCTCCCAGTCCCAGCCGTCACCGATCCAGGACGGCTGGTTGTTCGACGCGGCCGTACGGCCGTCCACCGACTGCGAGTTGTAGCTCAGGGAGATCTTGGGATCGAGGCCGCCGGGAACGGTCGGCACGCCGATCGGCTGGGACCAGGTGAAGGAGCCCGTCGACCCGCCCGTGCTCCACGAACCCGAGGCCTGCAGCGACGTCGCCTTGTAGTTGCCCGTTGGTCCCGCGTCGCCCGCCGTCACGGCCATGACCATGGGGGCACCGGACGTCGGGATGGCGCTGGTCGCGGACAGCTTACGCATGCGGGTGTTGTTGTCGGTGAAGAGCGGCTTCTGTACTCGGCACTTGGCGAGCTCGGGCGAGGTCAGTGCGCACGCAGGTAGTTCGACCAGGCGGAGCCGGGCGGACCAGTCGCCGCCGTAGGCGTCGCGGAATGCTCCGTAGTCGACCGAGACCCGGGCCGGTACCGCGGTTCGGCCCGCATCGGCGCGGGCGACGGACAGCAGCACGCCGTCGACGCCCGCCTCGCGAGCGGCGTTCCGGGCGGCAATGGTGATCTTCACCTTGGCCGAAGCCGCGTCCCGGATCGGGCTGTCGGCCATCGCGCCACGCGCGGACGGAGCCAGCTTCGCGGTCGGCGGGCCCGCTGGGGCCGCCGTGACTGAGACGGGCAGGGTGCCCGCTCGACCGTCGCTGGAAAGAAACGTTTCGGCTGTGCCGGGCGCGGGCCAGGTCGCCTGCAGGGCCTTCTGGTGCCATGCGTGGGCGGTCGCGGCGTCGGCCTTCTTGACGCCCCCCATCGCGACCTTTTTCACTGCGACGGGCTTGGGCTGCTTCGGATCCGGTAGCTGTGGACCACCATCCGAACTTGCGGCCGCCGCGGCGCCGGGAAGTATCCCGGCCAAAATTGCGGCAGTCAGGAACACATGCAGGCCGGGCCTGCGGATGTGTCTCATTCATACCCCCTAGAGAAATGCCTTACCGAGGAAAGACGCCGGAAGGTTAACAGGTGCCCGATGAGGTATTTCTCTTTTTTGCGCGCAAAAGGGGGCCTAGGGTTCCCAGAGGTTAAAACCATGGCGAAGTGGATCAGTCGGGGTGAACTGGATTCAGGGTCGATATCTCCTCGGTAAGCAGGGTTTGGCGGTTGGTGCTGTCAGCCGGGGAGATACAGTCCAGGGGATTGTCGCTCATCAAGGGGGTATGTGTGTCTGAAGGAAGACGGTTGCTGTCCGAAATAAGATGGCATCACGACACGCCAGGAAAATATGGTCTGGTCGCGCGAGGGATTTCCTTCGCACTCGCGGGGGCGCTCTCCACGTCCGGGATCCTCGCGCTTCCCGGGATGGCGCCCACTGCCGTGGCCGTGGCGTCCGACCCCGTGGCCGACGGCTCCAAGTCCGAGGAGGACTACGCGCTCGAACAGGCGGCGGCTACCGGCCAGCCATACGAGCTCGTCTCGGCCCGCACCGAATCGACGGACACCTGGGCCCTGCCGGACGGGATGTGGTCGGTCAAGCGCTACGGCACGCCGGTACGGCTGCTCCAAGACGGTGCCTGGGTTCCCACGGATCCCACTCTGGTGTTCACCACGTCAGGGACGGTCACCCCGAAGGCGTCCACCGTCGACGTGATCTTCTCAGGCGGCGGCACCGGGCCGCTCCTGACCGGCGTCAAGGACGGCCGTTCGCTGTCACTGACCTGGCCCAAGCCGCTGCCCACCCCGACCCTGGCCGAGAACGTGGCGACCTACGCCGAGGTCCTGCCGGGCGTCGACCTCCAGCTCAAGGCGGAGATCGAGGGCTTCTCCCAGCTCCTGGTCGTCAAGACCCCCGACGCGGCCAAGAATCCCGAGCTGGCCGCGCTCAAGTACAAGCTGGACACCATCGGCCTGAACGTGCGCACCGATGCCGACACCGGCAGCGTGAGCGCGGTGAACCCGGCCGGCCAGACCGTCTTCACCAGCCCCTCGCCGCTGATGTGGGACTCCACCACCGCCACCAGCGGTTCGGGTGCGACGACCATGATGCAGACCTCGTACGCCGCCACGACGACAGAGACCGAGGGGGCGACCCCGGCTCCGGCCGACGTCTTCGAGCCGGCGCCAGGTGCGCAGGACGCCCAGATGCCGACCACGGTCACCGGGGACACCCTGGAGATCAAGCCGGACCAGGAGCTGCTGACCAGCGCGGACACGCAGTACCCGGTTTACATCGACCCGTCCTGGGCCTGGGGTGAGAAGCAGAACTGGACCCGGGTTTACAAGCAGTACCCGACGACTTCGTTCTGGAACACCAAGGACCCGATCCGGGTCGGCTACGAGGCCGAGAGTGGCGGTTCGAACCGCGTGTCCCGGTCGTTCGTCCAGCTCGACACCAGTGACACCAAGTATGCGCAGGTCAAGAGCTCGGTCTTCCGGATCCGCAACACTTGGTCCTGGTCCTGCCAGGATCGCCCGGTCGAGCTCTGGCGCACCACCGGCATCTCCAAGCAGACCACGTGGACCAAGCAGCCCCAGAAGAAGGCGAAACTCGCCACTGTCGACGACGCCAAGGGCTGGAGCAAGGATTGCGCGGCCGGCAACCTCGAGTTCGACACCACGTCCGCGATCCGCGACGCGGCCGCCGGCGGATGGTCCAACATCACCTTCGGTCTGTACGCCTCGGACGAGACCGACACCTTCGCCTGGAAGAAGTTCGACCCCAAGACGGCCATCCTGGAGACTGTCTACAACAACCCGCCGAAGACCCCGAAGGGCCTGGGCACCAACCCGAGGACCTCGTGCGCGGCCGGCGGACTGATCGGCAACACCCGGGTCAGCCTGTACGCAACCTTCGACGACAAGGACGGTGGCAACCTCACCGCAGAGTTCCAGCTGTTCAAGGACGGCGCAACTACGCCGACGAAGACGGTGGCCCTGCCCGCCAACAAGGGCAGGGTCACCACCTGGGCGGTCCCCGATGCCGACCTGCCAACCGGCGACTGGACCTGGAAGGCGCGCACAAAGGACCAGGACAACGCGTACTCCGGCTGGTCGTCGACCTGTAAGTTCACCATCGACCGGACCCGGCCGAGCAAGCCGCCGGTGATCGCCTCGACGCTGTTCCCCAACGGTGAGAACGGCTGGCCCGCCGTGACCGGAAAGGCCCGCCAGACCGGCCAGTTCACCTTCGACCCCAACAGCGTCGCCGACGTGGCCCACTACGTCTGGTGGACCGACTACAACCCCGACCCGAGCGAGACGGCGCCCGGCGTCGCGGCCTCCGTGACCCCTCCCGGCTACGGCCCGCACTTCGTCTACGCGTACAGCGTCGACAAGGCCGGCAACCGCTCCGACACGGCCACGTACGTCTACTACGCCACGCGCTCGCATACCCGTGACCTGCCGGCGGATCTCAACGGCGACAACAACAGCGACATCTGGAACGTCGACTCCAACGGCACCCTGCTGACCTACGCGGGGCAGGGCAACGGCACCTTCGCCGCGGCCACCAACGGCGGCAAGTACTTCACCGGTGCCGACGTCGAGTCCCGCGGGGACTGGCAGCAGGACGGCTACAACGACCTGGTCGCCCTGGAGTACGACGAGGTCGACAAGAAGAAGAAGCTCTGGACCTACCCGAACAACGGCCGCGGTGTCATCAATGGCGGTCCCACCGAGCTCACGGTCTCCTGCCCCGTGAAGAACGAGGAGCTCGGCTGCTTCGGTGACGACGAGAGCTGGACCGGCGACGACCACTGGTACAACGCCGAGCAGATCATCGCGCCGGGTGACATCAACGGTGACACCCAGCCCGACCTGCTGGTCAAGCAGGGCAAGTTCCTGTGGGCGTACTACGGCAACCGGGCCACGTACGACCTGGACCTCGGCAACACGCGGTCACCGGTGCTCGTGGGCGAGGGCGACTGGGACAAGTTCACCGTGATCGCCCCCGGCGACGTCAACGGTGACAACGTGGCCGACCTGTGGATGCGTGAAGACGCCACGGGCGACATCTACCGCTCGTACGGTCAGAAGGGCGCGAAGGGGTACCTCGACCCGACGACCTGGGGCAACACGGCGGGCCGGGTGAAGATCGCGGTCGGCTACCAGGCCTATGCGTACCCGGCGATCGGGTCCGTCGGCGATGTCAGCGGCGACGGCATCGCGGACCTGTGGGCCCGCAAGACCGACAACACGATGCTCGGCTGGTACGGCAAGATCCCCGGCACCGACAACAAGTCCTTCGGCGCCGCTTTTGTCATCGACGGCATCGCCGGCGGCGCGCGGATCCCCACCGGCACCACCCTGGCCGCCGGGCAGTCCGTGTCCTCGCGGTCGGCCAAGCTGACGATGCAGAACGACGGCAACCTCGTCATCACCTCCGTCACCGGCAAGGTCCTGTGGTCCACCAAGACCGCGGGCAATACCGGCGCCACCGCCCACATGCGCGGCGACGGCAACCTCGTGGTCCTCAAGGCGGACGGCACCACCGTCGCCTGGGAGTCGAAGACATCTGCCGCCGGCGGCTACGCGCTCCTGCAGGACCGCGGCGACCTGGTGGTCTTCAATGTGAAGAGCCAGTCGCTCTGGTCGAGCGGATCGTCGATCCGGCACGACTACAACGCCGACGGCCGCAGCGATATGGCCGACTGGTACGACTTCGGTGCCGGCGACGACGCGCTCCACACCTTCGCGACCAACTCGGACGGCACCTTCGCCCATCCGGTGCAGGCCTGGCACGTCGCCGCCGGTAACTACTACGCCGGAAATATGAAGCGGGTCACGGGCGACTTCAACGGCGACGGTATCGGCGACGCCGCCTCCGTCTACGGCTACTCCGACGGCTCGGTCGCGCTCATCACCTGGCTCGGCAAGGGGAACGGCACGTTCAACGCACCCGTCAAGTCCTGGAAGGTAGCGCCGGGGCAGTGGACGTTCTCCCGGATGACGCCGTACAGCGGTGACTTCAACGGCGACGGCCGGGACGACGTGGCTGTTTGGTACGACTACGCCAACGGTGATGACACCATCTTCACCTTCACCGCCACGGTCAACGGCACCTTCAACAACCCGGTGAACTACTGGACCGGCGTCAACAGCTGGGAGCAGTCCCGCGCCAAGACCGTCACCGGTGACTTCAACGGCGACGGCAGGGACGACCTCGCAGCCTTCTACGGCTACTCGAACGGCGACGAGAAGATCTGGACGTTCACCGCGACGGCCAACAACACGTTCGTGCCGGTGGCCTCGTGGTACGCCAGGACGTGGGGAGACTGGGCCCGTACGTCCTTCCACGCGGGCGACTTCAACGGCGACGGCCGGGACGACGTGGCCGCCTGGTACGACTACGTGGACGGTCACGACGCGATCATTGCCTTCCCGAGCAATGCCAATGGGACCTTCACCTCGACGTACGAGGCGTGGTCGACGCCCGCAGGCAACATGACGCGGGCCAACGTCAAGCTCGTCACCGGCGACTTCAACGGCGATGGATTCGATGACTTCGGCGGCTTCTACGGGTACAGCGACGGCAGCGTCAGGACGTTTACCTGGACAGGCAAGGGCGACGGCAAGCTGAACGGCACCGTGGCCGGCTGGTACGCACCGGCTGGGAACTGGACCTACTCCCGGGTCTACTTCCTGGAGCAGCAGCTCTCGATCCAGTAATCCGGTCGGTCCACTGGTCCCGAGTAGTACTCGGGACCAGTGGGGGAGAAGATCCCTGCTCGTGGCCGAAGGCAAGCTGAATGTCAGTACCGGTACCAGCGGTTCCTGGGCCTGGACCGACTCGGAGACGAAGGCGAGGGCCGACACGCAGGCCATCACGAAGACCTGGGATGCCAAGAAGGGGATCGCGCAGGGCTGTCACCCAGCGGGGTCTTGTCGGTCTACACGACGGCGTACCGCCATCTTGACGGTCGGACCACGACCAAGACCTGGGGGACCTTCGACGTGACCACCTGGAAGCCCGTGACCTACTCGAAGATCCCTTCGAATCGGATCGCTTTCGATGCGAAGCAGACCCTCGGGGTACAGCCACGATGAGAAGCCTCATGCGCGCAACTGCGGTTCCTCTGGCGCTGGGCCTGCTCCCCGGGTGCGGCGCTGGTGTCGAGAAGCCGCCTGCTATCAGGCCCACCGGTTCGGCCTCGAGCGTCTCGCCTTCGACCATGCCGCCGACGGCCGACCGGACCGCTGAGCTGAGGCAGGTGAGCACCCCACCGAGGCAGGGAGCTCCGAAGTCGTGACCAGACAGGATTCTGCGACGTTCCTCTGGGAGACCCCCAAACGTCGTCTGTACCTGGCGGAAGCGGCGGCATCCGGCGCGGACAACAACCGGAGGTGCGGTGACCCGTCCACGGTCGACTGGAAGCCCGGCGCGCGCGTCACGCCCGTGCTCGGCCCCGGCACAACTCACGAGGCATGGATGGTCGTGCTCCTCACGGAGCGCGGGGCACGGATCACGTCTGTCACGTCCCGCGGCAAGAGCGTGGCATCGACGTTCGTCAGGAACCCGGCATCCGGGTCGGGCGGCCGGGCGTGTACTACGTCCAGCTGGCCGAACTTGCGGTCGGTGATCTTGAGGTGACGCTCCAGGTCGCCGGCCTTCGCGAGGTCGAACGACTGACCTTCTCGTAGCGTCAGCTCCCCGGAAGTCCCGAAGGGTGGCGGGGGCGTTTTCGGACGCCCCCGCCATTGCATGTGTGCGGTGGCGGCAGGCGACCCCGCTTAGCCAACGTTCTTGAGTGTGCGAAGCAGGTGACGCTAGGTTCGCCCGTCTCATCGATGCGGCCATCGCGCGGCCACAGGAGCGAAGACGAGCCGCCCTGACTACGGAGCGACGGAGCAGGTGGCCTGGTGTCCTGCTGGTGGCAGGACTCAGGCAGCGGGCGAAATCGCAGGGAACCTGAGCCAGTCGTGAAGGACAGGGCCGAGGTGCGGTCTCACCTGTGGCGTTTGGAGAATCGGGAAACACGTTTCGAGGCTCTGAGGAAGAGCCGCTCTGACCTGGGGATTCGTCGTTCTAGGCACATCCTACGAAGGCGGGGCTTGCCGAAAACCGTGCCGGAAACCCCAGTGGGGGATGCCGGGCGGAGTAAGGCAAACGCCATGGTCAGACCTCCGTCAGGGATCCTGTCGGGTGGGTCCGGAGGGACACTTTCCCGGGCAGGTGCCCTGAAGGCCGACTGACCGCTGACAGCCTAGCGGATAGGGGTTACCGAGGTCTCCTCCGTTGTCGCTGTGCACGGCTATGTGTTGCTGCAGGCCTCTTGACCTGCACTTTCCTGGTGGAGTGTGTGGAGGTGTGGCTCGGCGTGGTCGAGTGTCGGCGGTGCGGGGCGAGGAGGCGTGTCCGTTCTGGTGGGTAGTTCCCGTTGTCGTCACGCGCGGCTGCGACGCATGCCTTCGCGTCGCCCCACACGCCGCACGGGGCGACGCTCACCCCACTGGACACCAGCTGTGACGGCCAGGTGCTCTTCACCCGTGGTCACCCGTCGACCGACGTCTTCCCCGAGGTCACCGGGGGCGTAAGCCCGAGCCCGGACACCTGTGACACCAGCCGGTGGAATCGGCCCCGGGGACCCCCTGGAAGGGCGGAGGTGATGAAGGAGGCGACGTCCGTCCGCCCGGCGGCACGGGGGACGCCAAGCCGCCTGCGCCCGCACGGCCACTCCTGACAAGGACGACTGCACCACGGAGAAGCAAGGGGAAACGCACCTGCCCTGCACCGTCGGTTCTCAGTGGCGGCCGCTTTCGCGACGCCGCCCTGACCGCCTGCACCGCTCGGCGCGAAGGCGACGCACCGCAGGGCTCCCGGTCCACCGACGCACCCGCACCGTCCGCTCCGGACCGGTCCCACCCACGACCGTCCACGTCCGCGACGCCCCCTCCTGGGACGGCGACCACGAAATTGCCATCGGCATTGCCATCGGCCGCGGACTGGCTGGACCGGGCCGTGCTGGCCGGCCAGGCGCCGAGACGGGGAGACAGCGAGGTGATCGCACCCGGTTACCGGAGGGACGACTTCCTGACCGGTCCCGCCGTGCGAGGGGAGATCCCCCTCGGCACACCGCGGCCGATCGATGCGGCGGGAACGTACCAGCTGGTCGTGGCCGGCGGAGGGATTGCCGAGAACTCCTGACCGCGTGCCGGTCCGGTCCCTTCCGCAGCCGGGCCGGCGGCACGAGCGCTCACGGATCGATGCCCGTGCACGAAACCGAGGCCGTGTCGTGGCTCCGCCTCGGTGGCCCCGCCTCGGGGGCTCCGTCGCCCGCAGGGGTGCCTTCCGTTCCTCGGAGGACACCCGGTGCCCCGGCTTTTCCCCCGACTTTCCGGTGCACGAAGTCTGACCCGGTCGCCGTCGTATGTGTGCTCGACGGATCGAATTCGATCATTTGGTCCGGGGGCAGCATCCTGACTGTTCGTCACCATCCGCTCTCTGGTAGTTGTTTGAGCGGGGTACGGGCATGCGCTCGTGGCGGTGTTCCCCGGCACCGCAGGGAGGACGCAGATGAGCACCACCACTCGGGACGAGATCCTCGCCGGCGAACAGCGGGCGGTGGATCACGCGTACGACTGTTACACCGCGAAACTTGCCGAACTGAGCGGCACTTCGGCCGCCACCGCCTCGGCGAGCGGCAAGGACGGAATCGCCAACCGGGCCGATGCGGAGGCCCGTGCGGAGGCCTACGGCGGGCTCGGCGACGAGGCCCTGGTCTTCGCTCGCGTCGACGCCCCGGAGGAACCGGGAGGAGAGCCCCGGCCGTGGTACATCGGGCGCCGTGGGGTCAAGGACGACGCGAACGATCCGGTCGTCCTGCTGTGGACCAGCCCCCTGGCGAAGAAGTGGATCGAGGCCCGGCCCGAGGACCCGGACGAGGTGGTCCTGCGCCGACAACTCCGCTGCGTACAGCGGATCGTCGAGGGCTACTTCGACGAGATATCCCCGACGGAGCACGCCACCGCTCCCGCGCCACCGGGCGGACCCGAGCCCGCCGCCGTACCGCGGCCCCGGCGGCCCGTCGACGAGGACGCGCCGGGAGAAGGGGAAACGGAGGTTCCCCCCGTCCCGGAACGCACGCCGGTGCCCACCCCCGGCGACGTCGTACGGTGGCAGCGGCGGAAGCCGCTCCAGCCCGACGACTTCCTGCTGCGGGAGCTCCAGCGGTCCCGCCGCGGCCGGATGCGGGACATCGTCGAGACCATCCGGCGCGACCAGATGGAACTGGTCACCGGTTCGCCCTCGGACATCCTCGTCGTGCAGGGCGGTCCCGGTACCGGCAAGTCGGCGGTCGGTCTGCACCGAGTGACCTGGCTCGTCAACAACGAGCACTTCAAGGCCCAGGACATCCTGGTCATCGGCCCGCACCAGCGCTTCCTCGACTACGTCGGGCAGGTCCTGCCCACCCTCGGCACCCGGGACGTCAACGCCGTCCAGCTGGACCGGCTGTGGGAGGGCGAGGTCCTCGGCACCGACTCCTCGAAGGCGCGCCTGGTGAAGTCGGACGACCGCATGGCGGCCGTGCTGCGACGCCGCGTCGAGAGCGACTACCGCCCCGAGGCCCTCGACGCCCTCACCGTCGAGCCCTCCTTCGAGGGCGATGAGCCCGCGATCGTCGTCACCGCCGGCAGTACGACCCTGCGCGTGCCGAAGCCCGAGGTACTCGCCCTCCTCGACCGGGCCCACGCCGGCGACGGACCCTTCCGGGAGCGGCGCGACCGCTTCCGGGGCCTCCTGGTCGACCGGCTTCTGCAGGAGCTCGCCGACATCGCACCGCGCCGCGGACAGACCGGCACCATCCGCCGGGATCTGGAGCGCCACCGCCGGGTCGAGCGCCTCCTCGAACGGGTCTGGCCGTCCCCCGGGCCCCGGGAGGCCCTGCGCAGCCTCTACGACTCGGCCGACCTCCTGCGGGACTGCGCCGCCGACATCCTCGACGAGGACGAGCAGGCAGCCCTGCTGCGGGCCCGCGCCGCCAGCGCCGACGCCGACCCGTGGACCCTCGACGACCGCGTCTGCCTGGAGGAGCTCCGGGTGCTGATCAGCGGGGACACCCCGCCGCGGTACGGCCACATCGTCGTCGACGAGGCCCAGGACCTCACGCCCATGCAGGCCCGCTCCCTGCGGCGGCGCCGTGCCGCGGGCGGCTCCATGACCGTCCTGGGCGACCTCGCGCAGGCGACGGGCGCCCACCTCCCGACGAGCTGGGACCTGCTCGGCGCGCTCCTCTCCGACCACGGCGACTGGAGCGTGGCCCGGCTCGACACCAGCTACCGCGTCCCCGCCGAGATCATGGAGTTCGTCGCCCCTCTCGCCCGGACGGTCGCCCCGGACCTGCCGTACCCGCGGGCCGTCCGCGAGGTCGGGGCGGGCGCCGTGCGGACCGTGGCCACCGAACCGTGGCGGCTGCTCGACGACACCGTCGCCCACGTGGCCCGCCTCGTGCACACCAGCGACGGCAGCACCCCCCGCTCCGTGGCCGTCGTCGTCCCCGACGACTCGGACTGGCTGGACGCGATCGGCCGCCGGATCGACGGGGGCGACGACATCGCCGCGCAGGACCGCGAGACCGTGTCCGTGCTGGCCGCCAACCAGGCCAAGGGCATGGAGTACGACCACGTCCTGGTCGTCGAACCCGCCACCATCGCCGACCGCGGCCCCGCCGGGCTGCGCCAGTTGTACGTGGCCCTCACCCGCAGCACCCAGAGCCTCACCGTCCTGCACACCACCCCCCTGCCGGAGGCGCTCACCGGAGCCGGAGCCGGAGCCGGGGACGGGGACGGTGCGGTGCCGGCGGCGTCCGACGCCCGACCGGAGGGCGGCGGGACCGGAAGGCTGCCCCGGGTCGGCACCGACATCAGGGTCGAGGTCATGGAGCGGACCCCGGGGGGCCGCTACCAGGTCAAGCCGCTGTCCCCGGTGATCGACCGGCCGCTCGTCCTCACCGTCCGCCACGGCTCGGTCCCCCCGCGCCGCGGCGAAGAACTGGACTGCTGGGTGTTCGCCAACGAGACCGGCCAGACGGTGCTCACCGCCGACCGGCGCGGCCGGTCGCCGATCTCGGAACGGATGGCGGGACGCTACCTGACGGCACTGGACGTACTCGCCGAACTGGTCGGCGGCGAGGGCGAGGTGCCCGACGCCCACGGTCGTCTCTCCGAGCTCCAGGGCATGGCCAACCGCATCCTCCGACGGGACCAGGCCGACTGGGTCGACGTGCTCCACCTCTTCGGCGAACCCGACCGGGAACGGCTGGGGATCCTCCGCGACCTCGCCGCGACCACCCACCGCGCCCTCAAGGAAGGCACTTTCGACACCGGCCGGCTTGCGGAACAGCTGGCGGCTTCCGCTTGGGCGGGTCCGCTCGCCGAAGCGCGGCGACGGCTCCAGGAGCGATTCGCCCCCACCACCGAGGAACCGGACTCCCGCACCACGGCTCCTGCCGCCCCCCAGACACTCGAACAGAAGGAAGACGCCCAGATGACCACTGTGGACGAGATCTCCGTCCGGCCGGCGACCGGACGGGACGACGTGCTGCGCACGCTGGAGGCGGCTGCCGGGGCCGACCGGACGTGCAAGAAGCACGAGGCGGTCCGCCACGCACTGAAGGCGTCCCTCCTCTGGGCCGACCTCCAGCCGACCGACTCGACGGTCGTCGACGTCAGTTGTGCCACCGGGCGGGGCCTCTTCCTCTACGAGGTCCTGGGCGCCGGACGCTCCACCTACGCGGGGCTCCGGGAGGGGGCGACCCGACTCCTGGAGATCAACCACACGCTGCCCGAACGGGCCGACGGCCTCTACCTCGTGCTCCCCGAACCGCCCGCCGAGGAATGGTCCGCGGACATGATCCGCGACGTCTTCCACGTCCATGTGATCTGGCGGGACCCGGCCGGTTGGGGCGGTGAGAACGCGGAGGTGGCGGTGGGATCCGCCGGGGCGTAGCCCCCGACGGGAGAACCTGGCGCCCCGGCCTCTGCAACACGCCCCGCCGGTACGCCCGAAGGGAACCGGACGGGGCGGAGGGGGACGGCTCCCCGGACGGCGAGCGGTGGCTCGGGGACCTCGCCGGAGCGCTCGCGGACCGACTGGGCTGAGCGGGGGGCCGCTCCCGCACCGGCCTCCGGGTTCCCCCCGTCCGGCTGCGGCCTTCGGGGGCGTCCCGGTCGCGGTGGGCGGAACCACCGGCCGGGCCGGGTGGTCGTCGTCACCACGACGGACGCGGACCGCTGGCCTAGGGTGGCTGCGCGGGTGTCCAGCGGGTGTCCAAGGGGAGGGTGTGGAGATGGTTGGTGGGGTCGAGCGGCTGACGGCCGTCGGGGCGCCCTTCGCCGTCGAGGACGGCGTCTTCGTCGGCGGGCCGCAGACCCTGCGGGAGTTCGTCGAGGTGACCTGGGCCTACGGGGACCGGCCGTTCCTCGTGTCCGAGGGCGTGCGGATGGGCTACCGGGAGTTCTTCGACGCTTCCTGCGGGCTCGCGCGCCGGCTCGTCGGGAAGTACGGCTTGCGGCCCGGGGACCGGGCTGTCGTGGCCATGCGCAACCTGCCCGAGTGGCACGTCGCCTTCTGGGCCGCGCAGCTCGCCGGGCTCGTCGCGGTGCCGCTCAACGCCTGGTGGACCGAGGAGGAGTTCGCGTACGCGCTCGACGACTGCGCGCCCGGGGTGCTGCTGGTCGACGGGGAGCGGCTCGGGCGGGTGCGGGAGTGGGCCGTGCGGAACGCCGTGCCCGGGATCGTCTTCGGGGACGGGGCGGCCCCGGGGGAGGGGACCGCCGGGTTCGTCGCGTACGTGCCGGACACCGATCCGGTGCCGGGTCCGCCCGCCGTCGACGTCCTGCCCGAGCAGGACGCCACCATCATGTACACCTCCGGCACCACCGGGCGTCCCAAGGGGGCCGTCGCCACCCACCGTGCGCAGGTCGGCGCCGCCATGAACCCGCGGTACTTCGCCGCCGCGGCGGCCCTGGCGCGCGGGGAGGTGCCAGGGACCGGGCCGGCGCCGGTCTCGCTGACCACGTTCCCGTTCTTCCACGTCGCCGCCTTCACGTCCTTCTACGCCGTCATGGCGGCCGGCGGGACCCTGGTGATGATGAGCAAGTGGGATGCGGGGCGGGCCCTCGAACTGATCCGAGAGGAGTCGGTCACCCACTTCGCCGGGGTGCCGACCACGGCGCTCCAACTCCTCGACCTGGCCCGGAGCACCGGTGATCCGCTGCAGAGCCTCACGCTCCTCAGCACCGGTGGCGCCGCCGCCCCGCCGGGGATCGTCGGGGGGCTCGTCGACGGCTACGGCGAGCGGATCGAGCCGCGCAACGGCTACGGGCTGACCGAGACGTGCGGCGGGGTGCTGTCGAACGTGGGGGCCGAGTACCGGTCGCACCCCGAGAGCGTCGGGCGGCCCTCGCCGGTGACCGGGGTGCGGATCGAGCGGCCCGACGCGGAGGGCGTGGGGGAGCTGTGCTTGCGCGGGCAGTCGTTGGTCCGCGGGTACTGGGGGGACGCGGAGGCGACCCGTGCCGCCTTCACCGAGGACGGCTGGTTCCGGACCGGTGACCTCGCCCGGGTCGACGGGGCCGGGCGGGTCAGCATCGTCGACCGGCTCACGGACATGGTGATCCGTGGCGGGGAGAACGTGTACTGCGTCGAGGTCGAGAGCGTGCTGCACCGGCACCCGGCCGTCCTGGACGCGGCCGTGCTGGGCGTTCCGCATCCGCTGCTCGGGGAGGAGGTCGTGGCCGTCGTGCGGCTGCGGCCCGGGGCGGTGGTCGGGGGCGAGGAGTTGCGGGCCCACGTGGGTGCGCGGCTCGCCGCCTTCAAGGTGCCGGTCCGGGTCCTGTTGCGGGAGGCCGAGCTGCCCCGGAACCCGACGGGAAAGCTCCTCAAGCGGGAGCTCAGGAACCTGTTCGGCGGCTGACCCGGTGCCGACCGGCGGGCCGGTGCGGACCGCCGGGCCGGGCCCGACGTGGACCCGCGGGCCCGGCGCCCCCGGGGATGTGCCGGCTCAGCGCCGGCCTCGGTGTCGGCCTCAGTGCCGGCCTCGGTGTCGGCCTCAGCGTCGGGTGATGCGGACCCGGTAGGTCCCCGACGGGTCCTCGTCGACCACCGTGATCCGGATGCCGTTGGTGCGGTCGATGAAGGTCTCGCCGGGGCCGTAGGGGGCGTCCGAAAGCTCCGCGTGCACATTGGCCCGGCGGGTGCAGCCGCCGCTGGCCCGCTCGCTGTCGGCGACGGTCACCGGGCCGTGGCCGGTGTCCACGTCGGAGTCCACCCGGTAGACGAGGACGCCCTGCTCGCAGACGGCCTCGTCGTTGCCGCCCTTGCTGCGGACCTCCACCGCGTATCCGGAGGTCTCGGAGAGCGGGACGAAGGCGAGCTTGGGACCGCCGGGGAGCGCGAGCGGGGTCAGGCTGTAGTCGCCCGTGCCGGGGTCGGAGGCGCAGCTGACCTGGTCGTTGTCGAGCCAGCCCAGCTTCCACTTGTGCCAGCCGAGGAGGTCGTTGTTGGCGCCCCAGTCCTCGGACATGATGTCCCAGTGGCCGACCGTGCCGCCGCCGTCCGCGGTGTAGAGGTCGGGCAGGCCGAAGACGTGGCCGTTCTCGTGCGGCAGGACGCGGTAGCCGGTTTCGGCGAAGCTGCCGGAGCCGTCGTCCTGGCGGCTGTAGACGAAGGACGTGTTGGCGAGCGGCACGCCGTCGGCGTAGGGGGCGTCGTCGTTGCCGGAGAAGGTCACCGACAGGACGGTGTCGAGGGCGGAGGGCCCTGCGTTGGGCGTGACCAGGACGTTGACCAGGTCGTACGCGCTGAAGTCGACGCGAGGGTCGGCGGTCTTCACGATGTCCTCGACGAGGGCGCGGTATCCCGGCTCGTACGGGGATCCGCGCTCGATGCCGTACGCGGAGAACGCCTGGGGCATCCGCAGCCAATCGGGCACCGGGGCCTCGGCCTGGTAGTGCAGGCGTCCGTACGAGCTGACGCGGAACCAGTCGGCGGTCTGCGGGAAGAACTCGCGGAAGCGGCCCATGGCGGTGCCCTCGCCGGGGGCGTCCGGGAAGTCGATCATCAGGTTGAGGGCCCTGACGAGGCCGGTGGAGCGCACGTATCCGGGGGCCGTGGGCAGGCCCTCCGACATCTGCACCCCCATCGTGGTGGAGATGCGGCACGGCCCCAGCTGGGCGCCGCTCGGCGCGGCGGCCACTGGGCCCGCCGAGGCGGGGGCCGGCCCGGGAAGGGTGGTGCTCGCGGAGGCGAGCAGGGTGAGGGAGAGCGCCGTGGTCGCCGCCAGGGCGACGGGTCTGCGTATCCGTCGGCGGGGGTGCTGCATGCGTCGCCTCTCCGGTGGGGGAAGGTCGGCGGCACGACCTCTGCGGCGGGTCCGCGCCGTGCGGCGGTCCGCGCCGTGCGATCAGCCTGTGACGGAGGGGCCGGGTGCGCGCGCCGGGTGGCCCGATCGTGGGTACCCGACGGACCCCGGAGCTTGTGATGCGGCTCACAGGGAGGGTGGGAAATAACCGGGGACTCAGTCCCCGTTTACGCCTGTGTTCAACGAAGTGGGGATTCCTTCCCCGGATGACCCGTCCGAGTGAGTGTTGAGGAGGCCGTGGCGTGACCAGCACCGCAGACACCGCGCCCGCCCGCCGCGTACCCCGACCGCGGGCCGATGCCCTGCGCAACCGCGAGCGGATCGTGACGGCGGCCCGCGAGATGTTCGTCGAGTTCGGCTCCCAGGTGCCGTACGACGAGATCGCGCGCCGGGCCGGCGTCGGGAACGCCACCCTCTACCGGAACTTCCCCGAGCGGGACGGCCTCGTCCACGAGGTCGTCCTCTCGATCATGGCCCGTCTCGTCGAACTCGCCGAGCGGGCCGTCGCGGAGGAGGACGACACCTTCGCCGCCCTCCGCCGCTTCGCCTTCGGCGCCGCCGACGAGCGTGTCGGAGCCCTGTGTCCGATGCTCGACGGGGCCTTCGACAAGGACCACCCCGACCTGATCGCCGAACGCGAGCGCCTGGAGGAGGCCGTCCAGGGCCTCGTCGGGCGCGCGCAGCGGGCCGGCCGGCTCCGCGCCGACGTCGGGGCCGGCGACCTGATGGTCGCGGTCTCCCAGCTGACCCGGCCGCTGCCCGGATCGGGCTGCGGGACCTTCGCCCCGTTCGTCCGCCGTCACCTCCAGCTGTTCCTCGACGGCCTGGAAGCACCCGCCCGCTCCGAACTGCCGGGAACGGCCGCGACCCTGGAGGACCTGAGGCGAGACTCCTGCTCCTCCTCCTGAGCACCGCCCGGGGGCGTCCGGCCCCCGACCCGACGTGCACCACCCGCACTCCCCCGCACCCCCTTCTGCCCGTACGCGCCAAGAGGTGGCTCCACCCATGCCGAAAGTCCCCGACAACACCCTGACCGTGCCGGATCCCGGCCGCTGGAAAGCGCTGGTCTTCATCGCCCTCGCCCAGCTGATGGTCGTGCTCGACGCGACGATCGTGAACATCGCCCTGCCCTCCGCCCAGCAGGACCTCGGGATCTCGGACGGCAACCGGCAGTGGGTCATCACCGCCTACGCCCTCGCCTTCGGCGGCCTGCTCCTCTTCGGCGGTCGCATCGCCGACCTGTGGGGCCGCAAGCGGACCTTCGTCACCGGTCTGATCGGCTTCGCCGCCGCCTCCGCCCTCGGCGGGGCCGCCACCGGCGAGGCGACGATGCTCGGCGCCCGCGCGCTCCAGGGCGCCTTCGGCGCGCTCCTCGCGCCCGCCGCGCTCTCGCTGCTCGCCGTGACCTTCACCGACGCCAAGGAGCGCGCGAAGGCCTTCGGCATCTACGGCGCGATCGCCGGCGGCGGCGGCGCCGTGGGCCTGATCCTCGGCGGTTTCCTGACCCAGTACCTGAACTGGCGCTGGACCTTCTTCGTCAACATCCCGTTCGCCGTGGTCGCCGCCGTCGGCGCGTACCTCGTCGTCCGCGAGCCGGCGGGGGGCCGCAACCGCTCCGCGCTCGACATCCCCGGAGTGGTCCTGTCGACCCTGGGCCTCGTCGCGCTCGTCTACGGCTTCACCCGCGCCGAGTCGGACGGCTGGACCGATGCCGGCACCGTCGGCCTCTTCGTCGGCTCCGTGGTCCTGCTCGTCGCCTTCGTGCTCACCGAGGCGCGGGTGAAGTCCCCGCTGCTGCCGCTGCGGGTCCTGACCGACCGCAACCGCGGCGGCGTCTACCTGTCGCTCGGTCTCGCCGTCATCGCGATGTTCGGCCTGTTCCTCTTCCTGACGTACTACCTCCAGGTCGTGAAGGGGTACTCGCCGCTCAAGACGGGCTTCGCCTTCCTGCCGATGATCGCGGGCATGATCGTGGGCTCCACCCAGATCGGCACCCGGCTGATGACGCGCGTCCCGCCCCGGTTCCTGATGGCCCCCGGCTTCCTGACGGCCGGCGTCGGCATGCTGCTCCTCACCCAGCTGGAGATCGGCACCTCGTACGCCGGTCTGATCCTGCCGGCACAGCTGCTGCTCGGCCTGGGCATGGGCACCGCGTTCATGCCGGCCATGTCGCTGGCGACGCTCGGCGTGGACCCGCGCGACGCCGGTGTGGCCTCCGCGATGGTCAACACCTCGCAGCAGGTCGGCGGTGCCATCGGCACGGCCCTGCTGAACACGATCGCCGCCTCGGCCACCACCGCGTACCTGACCGACCACGCCGCCGGCGCGACCACCCCGGCAGCGCAGCAACTGCTCCAGCTCCAGGGCATGGTCGAGGGCTATGCCGCGGCCATCTGGTGGGCGGTCGGCATCCTGGCCCTCTCGGCCACGATCGCCTTCGTGCTCGTCAACACCGGCCGGCCCGGGGGCGGCATGGTGGCCGGGTCCGGTGCGGGCGCGGAGGACGAGGTGAGGGTGCCGGTCGTCGCCCACTGACCGGAGTCCACGGACGACCTGCCCTGGTTCCGCGCGTTCAGCGGAGCCAGGGCAGGTCCGCGTCCGCGTCCGTGGGTTCGAGTCCCGCGGCCATCAGGCGCATGATCTCGCCGAGCTGTTCCACCTGCTCGCGGGAGAGCCGGTCGAAGAGGGCTTGGCGCACGGCCGTCACGTGACCGGGGGCGTTCTGTCGGAGGACTTCGACCCCCTCGTCGGTCAGCCGGGCGAACTGGCCGCGTTTGTCGGAGGGGCACTCCTCGCGCCGCACCCAGCCGTTCTTCTCCAGCCGGGCGATCGCATGGGAGAGGCGGGAGCGGGTGATCTTGGCGCTCTTGGCCAGTTCCGTCATCCGGAGCCGACGGCGCGGCGCCTGGGAGAGCTGGACGAGCAGTCCGTAGTAGACGTGCGGCATTCCGGCGTCGCGCTGTAGCTGGCGGTCGAGATGGTCCTCCAGGAGCGTGGTGGCGTGCAGGTACGCGCGCCAGACGTGCTGCTCCTCGTCGGTGAGCCAGCGGGGTTCGGTGGTGTCTCCCATGGCCCCATCGTACGACTCGTGCTTGAAAGTTGAACTATGTCGCGCTACGGTGGACCTGTTAGCTTGAAGCTTCAAGTATGGGGAGGGCGGTCACCATGAACGCCACGCCGGAAACGGACGCCACGCGGGCACGCATGCCCGCGCTCTACCTCTCCCACGGCGCCCCGCCGCTCGCCGACGACCCGATCTGGCCCGGTCAGCTCGCCGCCTGGTCCGCGGACCTGCCCCGCCCCACCGCGGTCCTCATGGTCTCGGCCCACTGGGAAGAGGCCCCGCTCGCGCTCGGCGCCACCGAGACCCTCCCGCTCGTCCACGACTTCTGGGGCTTCCCCGAGCACTACTACCGCGTCCAGTACGCGGCCCCCGGCGCCCCGCGGCTCGCCGAGGCCGTCCGCAAACTGCTCCGCGCACCCGGCACCCCCGTGCAGGACGTCCCGGACCGGGGGCTCGACCACGGCGCCTACGTACCGCTCGTCGAGATGTACCCCGCCGCCGACGTCCCGGTGCTGCAGATCTCCCTCCCCACCCTCGACCCCCGCCGCCTCATGGACATCGGGCGCAAGCTCGCCCCGCTGCGCGACGAGGGCGTCCTGATCGTCGGCAGCGGCTTCTTCACCCACAACCTCGCTGCCCTCCGGCACACCGGCCCCGGCGTCCCCGGCTGGTCCGCGGAGTTCGACGCCTGGGGGAGCGAGGCGCTCGCCGCCCGCGACGTCGACGCCCTCCTCGACTTCGCACACGCCTCGCCCGCCGGCCGTCTCGCCCATCCCCGCACCGAACACTTCGCCCCGCTCTTCGTCACCCTGGGCGCGGCGGACGCGACCGGGGACCTCGACGCGGAGCGGTCGGTGATCGACGGCTTCTGGATGGGGCTGGCCAAGCGGTCCGTCCAGTTCGGCTGACCGCTGCGGCGGTCGGCTCCGCACGGCGGCCGGGGTGTCGTGGAGCGGTTGGGGTGCCGTGGGGCGGGGCCCCGGACGGGGAAGCGCCGGGGAGGTCCGTCCCGTTCGGGTCGATCCGCTACGCCAGCGGGGGGTTCAGCTCCACCGAACGGACCGCGGCGGCCAGGGCCGGCCGGTCGCCGACGTCGAGCGCCGCGTCGGTGAACTTGATCGTGTGGTCGTCGCCGTGCACGGCCGCCCGCTCGAAGACCTCCTCGGCGGTGAGCGTCGTCTCCCGGTACGGGGCGGCTTCGCGCGGCGCGTAGGCCGCCGTCACCGCCGCTGCCGCCGTCCAGGCCGCCCGCACGCTCGGTGCCCACAGTGCGCGGGGGAGTGCGGGCAGGGTCCGCAGGACCGCATTGGGTGCGGTCGCCGCGTGCACCAGCATGACCGGCTCGCCGTGACCGTGCGACGCGTAGCGGTGCGTCGCCGCCGCCACCAGCTCGGTCAGCAGCGCCTCCGCCGCGTCCGGGTCCGTCGTTCCGCCCCACCGGGGGAGCGCCGTCAGCCGGGCGAGCCGCTCCCGGATCCCGCCCTTCTGCTCCGGTACCGGTGGTACGGCGTCGAGGGCACCCCGTGCGGAAGGTGCCCCGTCCAGCGGCACCAGCGGCACCAGCGGCTGGTGGCGGGCCGCCCAGTAGCCGAGGGCGTGGGCCAGCTCGGCGCGGCGCGGGGCCGTCTCCCCGGCGGACGTCAGCAGGGTCCGTACGGCGTGGCCGGTGCGGATCACCGGATGCGTCGCTCCGCCCGCGATGCCGGGCAGCAGCCGGGGCCACCACTCGGCGAGGACCGGGCGCCAGGGCCGCTCGGCCAGCTCGTCCACGAAGAAGCGGGTCCAGTCGGTGATCCGGGTCGGGTCGCCGAGCGCCTCGCGCCAGCTGCCCGCCGTGATCGGGAGGCGTGCGGGCGGTGGTTCCTCCAGCTTGGCCGCGTAGCGGTCCAGCCAGCGGTGCACGGTCGGGGCCTGGCCGTGGTGGACCAGGGCCTCGACGGCCATGGGGGCGTGGTTGGTGAGCCAGCCGTTGCGTTCGGGGCCGGTGGCGTGGAGCCGGCCGAGGGCCTCGTCGAGGATGCCGGTGGTGTCGGTCATGGGGCGACGCTAGGCCGGGCCGCGGCGCCGGCGGAACGGGCCCGGGACCTAGTCCTCCGGTCCGGGGGACCGGGCCCCGGGACCGAAGGCGGACCCGGCCCGGGCGGGCGGCGGGAGTCCTCTCCCGGGCGAGAGGGGATCCGCTTCCGGGGGAGAGGGGGTGCGGGCGGGCAACCACACGGGGCGCCGGCGCGTCTGAGGGGGTGGCGCCGCACGTGAGGGCGGTCTCACCGACAGTGTGGTCGTGGACCCCGCCGTGGGCGCCCGGGCCACCCGCCGCGCCCGGTCTGACCTGCACCTCCGCAGGTCCCCGTGGCACGCCCGTGCGGACGGAAGTCGCGCAGGATACTGCATGATCGCGAAAATCCATGCGCCTGGTGGGAATTCTGTCCTGATTCCAGTCGTTGTTTCCGTCGGATGCAGGGCACCCGGAAGGGTGTCGCGACCTACTCAGCAAGGGAGCACGCATGGCAACCCGTGCCGTCGCCCGTCGTCAGACCTCCGCCCAGAGCGGGGCCGCACGGGCAAGCAGCGTTCGCGCCGTGGGCGGGGAGATCGCCGACCGCGACCTGGTCGGCATGTACCTCGACGAGATCGCGCGCACGCCCCTGCTCGACGCCGCCAAGGAGGTCGAGCTCTCCCAGACGATCGAGGCCGGCGTCTACGCCCAGCAGATACTCGACGGGGAGATCGAGAGCGAGGCGGGCGGAGCGACCCGCGAGGAGCTCGAAGCGCTGGTCGCCGAGGGCGAGCGTGCCAAGGACCTCTTCATCAAGTCCAACCTGCGGCTCGTGGTGGCCGTCGCCCGGCGCTATCCGCGCAGCGGGCTGCCGCTGCTCGACCTGATCCAGGAGGGGAACGCCGGCCTGGTGCGCGCGGTCGAGAAGTTCGACTACGCGAAGGGCTTCAAGTTCTCCACGTACGCCACGTGGTGGATCCGCCAGGCCATCACCCGGTCCATCGCCGACCAGTCCCGGACCATCCGGCTCCCCGTCCACCTGGTGGAGGAGTTGGGGCGGATCCGTCGGGTGCAGCGCGAGTTCAACCGCGAGCACGGGCGTGAGCCGGAGCCCGCGGAGGTCGCGGAGGAGCTCGGCTCGACGGCGGAGCGGGTCACGGACGTCCTGGACTGGGCGCGGGACCCGGTCTCCCTGAACATGTCGGTGGACGACGAGGGCGAGACCCAGTTCGGCGACCTGCTGGAGGACACCTCGGCGATCTCCCCGGAGCAGTCGGTCCTCACCCTGCTGCGCAGCGAGGAGCTGGACGACCTGATCGACAAGCTCGACCACCGCACGGCGTCCATCATTCGGATGCGGTACGGCATCGAGGACGGTCGCGAGCGGACGCTGACGGAGGTCGGCAAGCAGCACGGCCTGACCCGCGAGCGGATCCGTCAGATCGAGAAGCACGCCCTGCTCGAACTGAAGAAGATGGCCCACGACACCGGCTTCGACGCGGTGGCCTGAGGAAGCCGCACGGCGGCCCCGCAGGGGCCCGGGACCTCCCGGGCC
>NZ_JBHYMF010000048.1:0-43242 GCF_042742855.1 Streptomyces sp. NPDC058877
GAACCAGGGACCGTAAACCTGGTTCCGCGCCCTCCCGTCTGGTGACCGTCCGACGGCACGAGGCTGGCGCGACAGGACGTTCGCGCCGCCGGACGGAGTACTCGGGAACCCCTCGCGGGGGGCGTTGGGACCGCGGCGGTGCCGACGGGCGGAGCGGCCTTCCCCTTCCTTCAGGTCAAGAAGGGGAGCCGGCGCCCTGACCACCGCACTGGCTCGGTGCCGCCGCGGTCCTCACGCTTGTCCGGTTCGCCGACCACCCCTCATCCGGGCCGGTGATCCGGACCGCGTACGACACTGACCTCCCGTCATGCGTCGTACGCAGCCTGGGTGTTGCTCTGTGATCAGTCCTCGCGCAGGGCGCGGACCGCCTCTGCCACCCGCTTGCCGTAGTCCGCGTCGGCGGCGGCGAAGTGGGCGAGGTTCTTCTCGATGACGTCCTCGCGGGACACCTGGGACAGGCCGCCGGCGATGTTGGCGACCAGACGGCGCTTCTCGTCCTCGGACATCAGGCGGTAGAGCTCGCCGGCCTGGAAGAAGTCGTCGTCCTTGGCGTGCTGCGGCGCCGCGTGGGTGCCGGTCCAGCCGTGGATCGCGAGCGGCGCGGAGAGCGCGGCATCGGTCTGGGCCGGGCCCTGGTGCGAGTTGGGCTCGTAGTTCTTGTCGTGGCGCGAGCCGTTGCGGGTGGCCATGAAGCCGTCGCGGCCGTAGTTGTCGGCCGCGGTCGCCTTGGGGGCGTTCACCGGGAGCTGGGTGTGGTTCACGCCGAGGCGGTAGCGGTGGGCGTCCGCGTAGGCGAAGAGACGGCCCTGGAGCATCTTGTCCGGCGACGGGCCGATGCCCGGAACGAAGTTGTTCGGGGAGAAGGCGGCCTGCTCGACCTCGGCGAAGACGTTGTCCGGGTTGCGGTCGAGGACCAGGCGGCCGACCCGCTGCAGCGGGTAGTCGCCGTGCGGCCACACCTTGGTGAGGTCGAACGGGTTGAAGCGGTAGTCCGCGGCCTCGGCGGCCGGCATGACCTGCACGTACAGGGTCCAGCTCGGGTTCACGCCGCGCTCGATGGCCTGGAGCAGGTCGGTCTGGTGCGAGTTGGCGTCCTTGCCGACGAGCTCGGCGGCCTGCTCGGCGGAGAGGGAGCGGATGCCCTGGTTCGTCTTGAAGTGGTACTTGACGAAGAAGGCCTCGCCCGCCTCGTTGGTCCACTGGTAGGTGTGCGAGCCGTAGCCGTTCATGTGGCGGTAGGAGGCCGGGATGCCGCGGTCGCCCATGAGCCAGGTGATCTGGTGGGTGGCCTCCGGGGCGTGCGCCCAGAAGTCCCAGACGTTGTCCGGCTCCTGCTTGCCGGTGAAGGGGTCGCGCTTCTGCGAGTGGATGAAGTCGGGGAACTTGATCGGGTCCTTGATGAAGAACACCGGGGTGTTGTTGCCGACGAGGTCGTAGTTGCCCTCTTCGGTGTAGAACTTCAGGGCGAAGCCGCGGGGGTCGCGGACCGCGTCCGCGCCGCCGAGCGAGTCGGCCACGGTGGAGAAGCGGATGAAGGTCTCGGTCTTCTTGCCGACCTCGGAGAGGAACGCGGCCTTGGTGAAGCCGGTGACGTCGTCGGTGACCTCGAAGTAGCCGTACGCGCCGGAGCCGCGGGCGTGCACCACGCGCTCCGGGATCCGCTCACGGTTGAAGCGCGCGAGCTTCTCCAGCAGGTGCTGGTCCTGGAGGAGGAGAGGGCCACCGACGCCGGCGGTGGCGGAGTTCTGGTTGTCGGCGACGGGGGCGCCGGACTCGGTCGTAAGCACGCGCTTCGACATGGTGACCTTCCGTACGGGAGCTCTGCTGACGGTCCGAGGAGCCTAAGGAGGCCCTGATCAGGACGTCAACAGTTTGTTGAAAATGAAGTGTGGTGTTCCGGCCGGCGGCGGCGCCTGGGCGCGACAGGACAGGTTGTCAGCGCCGACGCCGACCGGAAATCTGGGACCCCTCGAAGGGGTGCGGGGTCAGACCTGCTGGCCGGAGAGGCGCTCGACGGCGCGCAGCAGGGCCGAGTGGTCGAGGCCGCCGTCGCCCTGTGCGCGCAGCGAGGCGACGAGCTGGGCGACGACCGCGCCGACGGGGAGGGCGGCGCCGACGTTGCGGGCGGCGTCGGTGACGATGCCCATGTCCTTGTGGTGCAGGTCGATCCGGAAGCCGGGCTTGAAGTCCCGGTTCAGGAAGTTGTCCTTCTTGCGGGTCAGGACGGTCGAGCCGGCCAGGCCGCCGTTGAGGACGTCGAGGGCCGCGGCGAGGTCCACGCCGGACTTCTCCAGGAAGACCACTGCCTCGGCGCAGGCCTGGATGTTGACCGCGACGATCAGCTGGTTGGCGGCCTTCACCGTCTGGCCGGAGCCGTGCGGACCGCACAGCACGATGGTCTTGCCGAGGGCCTCCAGGATCGGGAGGGCCTGGTCGAAGTCGGCCTGCTCGCCGCCGACCATGATGGAGAGCACGGCCTCGATGGCGCCGGCCTCGCCGCCGGAGACGGGGGCGTCGATGACGCGGATGCCCTTCGCGGCGGCGTTCTTGGCGAGGTCGACCGAGGTCTGCGGGGTGATCGACGACATGTCGATGACCAGTGCACCCGGCTTGGCGTTCTCCAGGATGCCCTCGGGGCCGTAGGAGATGGCCTCGACCTGCGGGGAGGCGGGCACCATCGTGATGACGACGTCGGCGTCCTTGACCGCCTCGGCGATCGAGCCCGCGGCGGTGCCGCCGGCCGCGGCCAGCCGGTCCAGCTTGTCCTGCTCCAGCGTGAAGCCGGTGACCGGGTAGCCGGCCTTCAGGAGGTTCTCGGACATGGGGGAGCCCATGATGCCGAGGCCGATCCAAGCGATCTTGGGGAGGTTGCTCATGAGGGTGCCTCTCAAAACAAGGTGGTACGGGGAGGAGTCCTGCGTCAGCGGGCCGGGCGGGCCTCGGCGGGCAGCCACTCGAAGGAAGCCGCGGCGTCGGCGGCCTTGTACTCCAGGCCGACCCAGCCGTCGTAGCCCGCCTCCTTCAGCTCGTCGAGGAGCTGTTCGAGGGGGAGCTCACCGGTGCCGGGTGCGCCGCGGCCGGGCTTGTCGGCGATCTGGACGTGGCCGGTCTTGTCGGCGTACTGCGCGATGACCCGGGAGACGTCCTCGCCGTTCATGGCCAGGTGGTAGACGTCCAGGAGGAACCTGGCGTTGCCGAGTCCGGTGGCCGCGTTCACCTTGTCGACGACCTCGATCGCGGAGGGGGCGCTCACCAGCGGGTAGAGCGGCGACTCCGGCTCGTTGAGGGTCTCGACGAGGAGGATCGCACCGATTCGGTCCGCCGCGCGGGCGGCCAGGACCAGGTTCTCCAGCGCGAGGGCGTCCTGGACCTGCGGATCCGCGCCCTCGACGCGGTTGCCGTAGAGCGCGTTGAGCGCTTTGCAGCCGACCGAGGCGGCGAAGTCGGCGGCCACCTCGATGTTGGCGCGGAAGCGGTCCGACTCGTCCCCGGGCACGGAGAGGGCTCCGCGGTCCGGGCCGGGGAGCTGTCCGGCGTAGAAGTTCAGTCCCACCAGCTGGGTGCCGGCGTCCTCAAGGGCCTTCTTGAGGGCATCGAGCTCGCTCTGCTCGGGGGTGGCGGTGTCGATCCAGGGCCACCACAGCTCGACCGCGGTGAAGCCCGCCGCGGCGGCGGCCGCGGGGCGCTCCAGGAGCGGGAGTTCCGTGAAGAGGATCGACAGGTTCACATCGAAGCGCTGGTCCGAGAATCCCATGAGGGGCGGCGCTCCTTCCGTATTGCGGAAGTAAGTTTCTGTCTGACGGAATGTTGCAAGGCGGTTGCCGTGCTTGTCAAGGGGTCCCCGCAGGTCCGGGGCTCCCGCCCGGCCGAACGGGGCCTTAGCGTGGGGTCATGGAGCGTTTGAGAGTGGAGTTCACGACCGAGCCGTTCGACCTCGACGAGGCGCCGGCGCACGCGGTCGTGGCCCGTGAGGTCATCCAGTCGGCCGAACTGGACGCGGTCGACGTCGGTCCCTTCGGGAATACGGCGGAGGGGGGCGCCGATGCGGTGCTCACCGCGGTCGATGCGCTGCTGCGCAAGTCGCTCGCCGCCGGCGCCACGCGCGTCTCGCTCCAGGTGAACGTCATCGGGGAGGAGGGCAAGTGAGCGAGCATCCCCTGGTTGCGGCGGTGAAGCCGCTGGTCGACGCCATGGGCGCCGAGCTGCTCGGTCCCGCGCAGGCGGAAGGCGACGACATCGTCCTGTCCTGGGAGGGGGAGGAGGTGCTCGCCGTGCGGCTGCCGCAGCTCTCCGACTCGCTGGACCGCATTCTCGCGGCGATGGAGCGGCGGCACGGGATGCCGCTGGCCGAACTGGACCGCAAGTCGAAGCAGGAGGTCGTTCGGATCCTCGAGGCCCGCGGTGCCTTCTCCGTGCGTCACGGGGTGGAGACGGTGGCGGGCGCGCTCGGCGTCAGTCGCTTCACCGTGTACAACTACTTGAACCGGGAGACCGCTCTGAGCAGGGAAAAGGCCGCCAAGGGCGAGTAGTTGATCATGCGGAACCCTAAGTCGTCGTCCGGATGTCGAGACGACGGCTTTTGTGTGGCCGACTTTTCAACAAAGTGTTGACGTCGTGTTGTGGAGGGCGTTAGCTATCCGCAGCCCGTCCGACGCACAGCGAAAAACAGCCACGGAGGCTTCCCGTGACTTCAGGTACGACACCGGGCCTCACCCGGTTCAACACCTCCTCGGACAGCGAGGCCGTCGCCGCGCTCCACGAGGTGTGTTCCAGTTCGGCGTGGGGGAGCAGGCTGCTCGCCCAGCGCCCGTACGCCACCGTCGAAGCCCTCTTCCTCGCCAGCGACGCCGCCATGGCCGAGCTGACCGCAGAAGACCTGGCCGAGGCGATGGCGGGGCACCCGCCGATCGGTCGTCCGAAGGCCGGGGATCCGACCTCTTCCCGCGAGCAGAGCGGGATGGCCGGTGCCTCCGCGGAGCTCAAGGCCGACATGCTCGAACTCAACCTGGCCTACCAGGAGAAGTTCGGTCATGTCTTCCTCATCTGCGCCACCGGCCGGACCGGCGAGCAGATGCGCGACGCGGTCCGTGAGCGGATCGACAACCCGCCCGAGAAGGAGCGGGAGATCGTCCGCACCGAACTGGGCAAGATCAACCGCATTCGGCTGACCCGTCTCGTAGAGGAAGAGAGCTCCTGATGAGCACCGACACCACGGCTTCGGTGTCCACCCACATCCTGGACACCAGCATCGGCCGCCCCGCCGAGGGCGTGGCCATCACGCTCGCGGCCCGCAGCGGCTCCGACGCGGAGTGGGTCGCGCTCGGCGGCTCCGCCACCGACGCGGACGGGCGTTGCAAGGACCTGCCGGCGCTGCCGGAGGAAACCACCCACGTACGTCTCGACTTCGAGACCGAGGCGTACTTCGCCAAGAAGCAAGCCGAGGCGCAGCAGGACGCCCCCCGCGTAAGGGACAGCGGTGCGTTCTTCCCGGAGGTGGCGATCACGTTCGCCGTCAAGCCGGGTGAGCACTACCACGTACCGCTGCTGCTCAACCCGTTCGGCTACTCCGTTTACCGAGGGAGCTAGCAGACATGCCCACGATTCTCGGCCAGAACCAGTACGGCAAAGCAGAGAACCGCGTCGTCAAGATCACGCGGGATGGCGCCACCCACCACATCAAGGACCTGAACGTCTCCGTCGCCCTCTCCGGTGACCTCGACGACGTACACCTCACCGGCTCCAACGCCCACTGCCTCCCCACCGACACGACGAAGAACACCGTCTTCGCGTTCGCCAAGGAGCACGGCATCGAGTCCGCCGAGCAGTTCGGCATCCACCTCGCCCGCCACTTCGTGACGAGCCAGGAGCCGATCAAGCAGGCGCGGATCCGGATCGAGGAGTACACCTGGGAGCGCATCGCCTCCTCCGACGCCAACTCCAAGTTCATCGGCGCCGACGAGGTCAACCACTCCTTCGCCCGCAAGGGCCAGGAGACCCGCGTCACCCAGATCACCTACGACGGCGAGAAGTGGGAGGTCATCTCCGGCCTCAAGGACCTCGTCGTCATGAACTCCACCAACTCGGAGTTCTGGGGCTACATCAAGGACCAGTACACCACCCTCCAGGAGGCGTACGACCGGATCCTCGCCACCCAGGTGTCCGGCCGCTGGCGGTTCAACTGGACCGACGACGAGCAGCGCATGCCCCACTGGGAGCGGTCCTACGAGCAGACCAAGAAGCACATGCTCGAAGCCTTCGCGGAGACGTACTCGTACTCCCTCCAGCAGACGCTCTACCAGATGGCCACGCGCATCATCAACCACCGCTCGGAGATCGACGAAGTCCGCTTCTCGCTCCCGAACAAGCACCACTTCCTGGTCGACCTCGAGCCCTTCGGCCTGAAGAACGACAACGAGGTCTACTACGCCGCCGACCGCATGTACGGCCTCATCGAGGCCACCGTCCTCCGCGACGGAGCCACGGCGCTGATCCCGGTCGACATGACCAACCTCTAAGCGGCATCCGCGTGAACGGCCCCGCCCGCCCGAAGTCGGGCGGGGCCGGTACCGGACCGGAGGGAACCACCATGGCACAGCCCGCACCGGGGCCGGCATCCGCCGGAGGCCCGTGCTCCACCCCTCCGTCCACCCCCGCCTCGGCCCCGACCGAGTGCCATCCGGTGGACGAGAGGCTCCCCGCATCGCGGCTCGTCCCCGCGGCACTCCAGCACATCGCCGCCATGTACGCGGGCGTCGTCACCCCTCCGCTGATCATCGGCCAGGCGGTCGGCCTGGACGCCGCCGGAATGACCCGGCTCATCGCGGCCAGCCTGCTCGTCGCCGGCTGCGCGACCATCCTGCAGACCCTCGGCATGGGGCGCTTCGCCGGCAACCGGCTCCCGTTCGTCAACGCCGCCTCGTCCGCGGGCATCGCCCCGATGCTCGCCATCGCCGAAACCAGCGCCCCGGGTCACCAACTCCCCGCGATCTACGGCGCGGTGATGGTCGCCGGAGTCTTCTGCCTCGCGGTCGGTCCCTTCTTCGGCAGGCTCCTGCGCTTCTTCCCGCCCCTGGTCACCGGTGTCGTGATCACCCTCATCGGGGTCACCCTGATGCCCGTGCCCGTCGGTTGGGCCCAGGGCGGTGACCGTACCGCCGCCGACTTCGGCTCCATGCGGTACCTGGCCCTCGCCGGCTTCACCCTCGTCGTCATCCTGCTCTTCCAGCGCTTCGGTACCGGCTTCGTCCGACAGGTCGCCCTGCTGCTCGGCCTCTTCGTCGGCACCCTCGCCGCGGTTCCCTTCGGCATGGCCGACTTCACCGCCCTGCGCCAAGCGCCCGTCGTAGCGCTGCCCGCCCCCTTCGCCTTCGGGGCCCCCGAGTTCCAGCCGGCCGCGATCCTCTCCCTGTGCATCGTCATGCTCGTCCTCATGACCGAGTCCAGCGCCGGCATGCTCGCCCTCGGGGAGATCTGCGAGCGCCGCAGCGACGGGAAGACCATCACCCGGGGCCTGCGCACCGACGGCATCGCGACCCTGCTCGGCCCGGTCTTCGGCGGCTTCCCCACCTCCGCCTTCGCCCAGAACGTCGGTGTCGTCTCGCTGACCCGGGTCCGCTCCCGGTACGTGGTCGCTGTCGCCGGCGGCGTCCTGTTGGTCCTCGGCGCCTTCCCCGTCCTCGGCGCGGTCGTCTCGCTGGTCCCGATGCCCGTCCTCGGCGGCGCCGGCATCGTCCTCTTCGGCTCGATCGCGGTCAGCGGCATCCGCACCCTCTCCGAGGCGGGACTCGACGACAGCTCCAACATCATCCTGGTGGCCGTCGCGCTCGGGGCGGGCATCGTCCCCCTGGCCACGCCCACCTTCTACGCCGGTTTCCCGGTCTGGGCCCAGACGGTGCTCGGCTCCGGTATCAGCGCGGGCGCGCTCGTCGCGGTCCTGCTCAACCTGTTCTTCCACCATCTCGGCACCCGGAGCCGCCAACCGGCTCCGGCACTCAAATCCTCCTAGGGTCCTGCCGTGCCCACACCACCGAGGAATGAAGGAACCACCGCCATGGCAGCACCTTCGGCAGCCCCCCAGCGGATCGTCATCGAGAACGCGGCGATCGCCACCGTCGACGCCCAGGACACCGAGTACGCCTCCGGGTACCTCGTCATCGCCGGCAACAAGATCGAGTCCATGGGATCCGGAAGGGCCCCCGAGGGCCTGGAGAACGTGGTCCGCCGCATCGACGCCACCGGTCACCTGATCACACCCGGTCTGGTCAACACCCACCACCACTTCTACCAGTGGATCACCCGGGGCCTGGCCACCGACCACAACCTCTTCAACTGGCTGGTCGCGCTCTACCCGACGTGGTCGCGGATCGACGAGTCGATGGTGCGCGTCGCCGCGCAGGGCTCCCTGGCGATGATGGCCCGCGGCGGTGTCACCACGGCCATGGACCACCACTACGTCTACCCGCAGGGCTCCGGAGACCTCTCCGGCGCCATCATCGGTGCCGCCGCCGACATGGGCGTCCGCTTCACCCTCGCCCGCGGCTCCATGGACCGCAGCGAGAAGGACGGCGGTCTGCCGCCGGACTTCGCCGTCGAGACCACCGAGGGCGCGCTCGCCGCCACCGAGGAGACGGTGCGCAAGCACCACGACGCCTCCTTCGACGCGATGACCCAGGTCGCCGTCGCCCCTTGCTCCCCCTTCTCCATCTCCACCGACCTGCTCCGCGAGGGTGCCGCGCTCGGGCGTCGCCTCGGCGTACGCATGCACACCCACGGCTCGGAGACCGTGGAGGAGGAGAAGTTCTGCCACGAGCTCTTCGGCATGGGACCGACGGACTACTTCGAGTCCACCGGATTCCTCGGCGAGGACGTGTGGATGGCCCACTGCGTCCACATGAACGACTCCGACATCGCCGCCTTCGCCCGGACCAAGACCGGTGTTGCCCACTGCCCGTCCTCCAACGCGCGCCTCGCCGCCGGCATCGCCCGCGTACCGGACATGCTCAAGGCGGGCGTACCCGTCGGCCTCGGCGTCGACGGCACCGCCTCCAACGAGTCCGGCGAGCTCCACACCGAGCTGCGCAACGCGCTCCTCATCAACCGCCTCGGCGCGCACCGGGAAGCCGCGCTCAACGCCCGCCAGGCCCTGCGCCTGGGCACCTACGGCGGCGCCCAGGTCCTCGGTCGCGCCGACAACATCGGCTCGCTCGAAGCCGGCAAGCTCGCCGACTTCGTCCTCTGGAAGATCGACGGCCTCGGCCACTCCTCGATCGCCGACCCGGTCACCGCCGTCGTCTTCGGCGCGGCGGCCCCGGTCACCGCGTCCTTCGTCAACGGCAAGCAGATCGTCGAGAACAACCGACTGCTCTTCGCCGACGAGGAGCAGATCGCGCGCGACGCGCGCGCGGAGGCGCAGCGCCTGGCCCGGATCACGGCCCAGGGCTGACCTCCCCACGGAGTCCGACCGAGGGGGACGGCCCTCGGTCGGTCGCCGCGGACCCGAGCGGGGTTCGCGGCAGCCCGACCGGGGGGTGGCGTACGCAGAAAGGCGAACGGCACCCCCCGGGACGGTGACGCCCGCCCCCCCCCACACGGGTGACCCGTCCCCGCGCGGCACCCCTCCTCGGCCGCACCGCACCACCCCGCACGCCGCAACGAGCCGCACCTCCTGCACCCCGCACCGCATCGCACCACCTCCCTGAACCCCGCGTCACCGCCGACGTGTAACCGACCGGAGGAACCGCCGTGGCCGCCAAGCCCCAGGTTCGCAATGCACAAGACGCAGGCTCCGCTCCCGACGACCGCGAGAAGCATCCGGTCGACGAGACGCTGCCCCCACTGAAGATGCTCACCAGCGGCCTCCAACACGTGGCCGCCATGTACGCGGGCGTCGTCGCCCCGCCCCTGATCGTCGGAGCGGCCGTCGGCCTCTCCGGGACCGAACTCACCTTCCTCACCGGCGCCAGCCTCTTCACCGCCGGCCTCGCCACCTTCCTGCAGACGCTCGGCATCTGGAAGATCGGAGCCCGGCTGCCGTTCGTGAACGGCGTCACCTTCGCAGGCGTCGCGCCGATGCTCGCGATCGTCGACACCACCGAGAACAAGGCCGATGCGCTTCCCGTGATCTTCGGCGCGATCATCGTCGCCGGACTCCTCGGCTTCGCCGCCGCCCCCTTCTTCTCCCGCCTCGTGAGGTTCTTCCCGCCGGTGGTCACCGGCACGGTGATCACCCTCATCGGCGTCTCCCTCCTCCCGGTTGCGTTCGGTTGGGCCCAGGGGCCCAACCCGGCCGCCGAGGACTACGGTTCGACCACGTACCTCTCGCTCGCCGCCGTCACGCTCGTCGTGGTCCTGTTGCTGCGCCGCTTCACCCGGGGCTTCCTGAAGCAGGTGGCCGTCCTGGTCGGCCTCGTCATCGGCACGCTGATCTCCATACCGTTCGGAGTCACCGACTTCACCCCGGTGACCGAGGCCGACGTCGTCGGCTTCCCCTCGCCCTTCCACTTCGGGGCCCCGCAGTTCGCCCTCGCCGCGATCCTCTCCATGTGCGTCGTCATGCTGGTCTCCATGACGGAGTCGACCGCCGACATGCTGGCGCTCGGCGAGATCGTCGAGCGGCCCGCGGACGAGAAGACCATCGCCGCCGGGCTGCGTGCCGACACCCTCGGCTCCGCGCTCAGCCCGCTCTTCAACGGCTTCATGTGCAGTGCCTTCGCCCAGAACATCGGCCTGGTCGCCATGACGAGGATCCGCAGCCGCTTCGTGGTCGCCTGCGGCGGCGGCTTCCTGCTCCTCATGGGCCTGTCGCCGGTCGCCGCCTCGCTCATCTCGGTCGTTCCCCGACCGGTTCTCGGCGGCGCGGGCGTCGTTCTCTTCGGTTCGGTCGCCGCCAGCGGCATCCAGACCCTGGTCAAGGCCGGCCTGGAGAAGGACAACAACGTGCTGATCGTGGCCGTTTCCCTGGCCGTCGGCATCATTCCGATCACCAAGCCGGAGTTCTACCACGCCTTCCCGGAGACCGCGCAGATCATCCTGGACTCCGGCATCTCCACCGGCTGTGTCGCCGCCGTCCTGCTCAACGTGGTCTTCAACCACCTGGGGCGGGGCCGCGACGACGACGACGTCACCGCGCCCATGGAGCCCGGCGAGGAGATCTCCGAAACCCGCACCACGAAGGCGGCGCACGTCCACTGAACCCGCTCCTCCTTCCTCCTCCTGCCCCGGGCCCCGCGCACACCGCGGCGCCCGGGGTGCTGGTGCTGATCAACCCCAACACCTCCACCGCCACCACCGCGACGATGACCGCCATCGCCCGGCGAAGCCTGGGGGCAGCGCTTCCCGTTCGGGGCGTGACCGTCTCCCGGGGGCCGCGCATGCTCACCGACCCGGAGGCGCTGCGGGCCGCCGCCCCCGAAGTCCTCGCCGCAGGTCTCCGGGCAGCTGCCGAAGGAGCCTGCGCCGCCCTTCTGGTCGCCGCCTTCGGCGACCCGGGCCTCCCAACCCTGCGGGCGGCGGAGGGAACGGCCGGCATTCCCGTGATCGGCCTGGGTGAGGCGGCGCTCCTGGAAGCAGCCGCTGGTGGAACCCCCTTCGGCGTCGCCACCACGACCCCGCTCCTGGCCGATGCCATCCATGCACGGGTAACGGCCCTCGGGCTCGCCGACCGGTACACCGGCCTACGACTGACCGCCGGCACGCCCGAGCGCCTCTCCGCCGATCCGCCCCTGCTGCTCGACCGGCTCGAACGGGCGGTCCGCGCCTGTGCGGACCGGGACGGGGCCCGCGCCGTCGTCATCGGCGGCGGACCGCTCGGCGAAGCGGCCGAGGAACTCCGGGGCCGCTGCAGGGTGCGGATCGTGGCGCCGATACCGGCGGCCTGCCGCGCCGTCGCCCAGGCGCTCGCGGGCTGATCGCCCTCACCGCTCCACCTCGATCCGCCGACGACACTCCCGGGCCAGGAAGGGGTAGGCAGTCGCGATCGCCTCGTACAACCGCCGCCGCAGCAGCCTTTCGGCCTCCCCCCGTCCGGTCTCCCCGTACAAGCCGTCGAGCAGGGCCTCGTACCGCGACAGGGCATGGCGCAGATAGCTGACCTGCCAGCGCACCAGCGCCCCGGCCGGGACGGGGGTGCTTCCTCCGCGTGGTCCTCCCGGCTCGCGCGCCCCCAGTAGGCGTCGGTGTCGGACGGCGCGCCGCTCCAGCTCCGGGCGGGGGAGTCGGGGCACCTCGATCGGTTCTGCCCGGACCGCGGCCAGGACGGCGGCCCGCCGTCGCGCGGTACGGCCGACCGAGACCGAAGACGGACCGCGGCAGAGCGCCGCGGTCTCGGCGAACTCGGGGGTCCGCTCCACCGTCTGCACGCGTGCCAAGAGGTAGAGGCACACGGGTGCGGGGGACCAGCGGCGAGGGTCTCGTCCCTGGAGGTCCGGCCTGCCGAGCAGCTCCCGCACCATCGCGTCGGTCCAGCCGCGGCGGCGCACCCCGGTGAGCGTCACATACGTCGTACGGTCCGTCACGCATCCTCCTGATTCGACTACGGAGAGTGATGCTTTCAGTGAAGCGCACCCCACTGACACCGCCCCCTTGTCGGACCGTCACCCCTTGTGTGACATGGGTCTGGACCTTCCTTGGGGGGGAGGTTGGATCGTGCAACGCCCACTTTCCGCAAGCCCGTTGACCACCCGCGTGTGCGCCGTCGCCGCCTGCTCGGCGCTCGTGGCCCCCGTCCCGCAGGACACCGGGCCGCCCACCGCACCCACCGCATCCACCGGAGTCACCGCCCCCGAAGGTGTCGCCGTCGCGACGGCGCCCGGCGAGATCAGCCCCACCTGGACCCCGCCGAGGGCGGGAGCGCCGGTCACCCACCACGAGCTCCACCTCAACGGCCGCTTCGCCACCACCGTCGTGTGGGGCGCCGATCCTCCCACCGGCCGCGCCGGCCACGGCTTCGCGGTCCAGGCCCCCCGAGCACCCGCCACGTCGTGACCCTCCGTGCCCGACTCCCGGACGGAACCCGGGGCGACTTCTCCGCTCCGCGGACGGTGGTGATGCGCTGAACTCCCCTGCTCTTGGCCGGAATCGCATCCTTTCGCAGGGCGTGACGGTCCCTCACCCTGCGAACAGGAGATGCGACAGGCAGTAGGGGGCACCGATGTCCGAGCCGATGTCCGGTCCGATGTACGTACCCGCGCTGCCCGCGCGCCCGAGCGGCCTCGCGGCCTACGGCGCGTTGACACCGGACGTCCGGGCCGTCGTCACGCCGCTCTGGACCGTCCCGCCCCACGTCGGCGGGGCCCGCACGCGGGAGAAGGGGGCGCCTCACCGTCCCGATCCCGACCCGCTCGCCCCCGTCGGACACCTGCGCACCGCCCTGCACCGGATGGTGGGCGTGCAGTGCGGTCGACCCGCCTGGGTGGACGCCCGCCATGCAGAGGGCGAGCCGCGACACCTGCTCGCGGAGTTCCGGAGCCTCCTGGCGCGCACCCCGCTCCGGCCGGTGACGGGCGTCGAACGGGACGTCCGGCAACAGGAGGCGAGTGCCGAGGTCGCCCGCGCGAGCGGGAACGGCCTCGGCCTCCGGGTGCCCCCGGAGGCCCTCCTGCACGGGCGGCTCCGGGACGCCGTCGGCTCCCTGCTCGAACGGATCGCGTTCGCACGGTGCCCGGTGGACCTCCTGCTCGACCTGGGAGCGGTCGACGAGGACCACCGGGGCCCCTGCCGCACGGCGCTCCGTGCCCTGAACGCCCTTGCCCCCCTCCACCCCTGGCGCACCGTCGTACTGCTCTCCGGGGCCTTTCCCCGGACCCACCCCCGGGGCTACGGAGCGCCCCTGGCCGAGACGTACCGGACCGACCGGTTCCTTCCCGACCTGCTCCGCCGGGCGGTCGGCCGGCACGGAACCCACCCCGTCCACGGCGACTACGGAGCGCACGACCCGACGAGCGCCGACCGGGTCTCCGACACGGGACGGGTCCCCTTCCGCGGAGCCCTGCGCTACACCACCGCACGCACCTTCCTCGTGGGCGAGGTGCCGGCAGGGACCGACCACCACGTCACGGTCCGGCGGCTCGCCCGTGAGATCGTCGGCTCCCCGGACTTCAGGGGAGCCGGATACAGCGCGGGGGACCGCTGGCTCAGCGCCTGCGCCGACGGCAGCGGCCCGCTGGGCACCGGCCACCCCGACGCCTGGATCTGCGCCGGCCACGCCCAGCACCTGACGCACGTCGCCCGCGAACTGCGGCGACACTCCTGACCCCCTGCCTTGCCCGCCGGATCCGCTCCCCCGGAACTACCCTGGGAAGCGTGGCCGAGACCGTCCTCACCAACATCGGGCTCGACAGCCTCCTCGACGGAGCGTCCGAGCATCGTGACCCCGCCTTCGTGCGGGCCGCCGAAGTCGTCCTGGGGCTCCTCGCGCTGCGCGGAGCCGACCGGACGACGGGGGTGCCCGAGCCGACGCCCGGCCTCGTGCGGCAACTCCTGGTGGAGGACCTGCCGACCTTCGTGTACGCGCCACCCGGCCACCTCGCCGCCTACCCGACCGTCCTCGGGGCGCTCGCGGCACGGTTCGACGGCGGACGGCGGGAGCGGATCGCCCTGGCCGTCGCCGAGTCGGCGCCCGACTTCGAGCGCGCCATGAACGACCCCGGCAACCTCACCTGGCACCGCTGGTACGCCTCGCTGCTGCGGACCTGCGGCACCGACCTCGACGACCCGGAGGACGTGCGCCGTCGGCTCGCCGCCCTCGACGGCGCGCCCCTTCCCGACGGCGTGCGCCGCGCCCACCTCATGGGGCGGACGGCCCTCGCCGACGTCCTGCTGGCCGAGGCGCTCACCCGGGCGTACGTGAGGGACGCCGAGAAGCCTCCGGCCGCCGGGCCGCTGCTCACCGACCACGCCGTGGCGACCGGCATCGGACGGCTCGCCGCGGCGCTCCAGGACCGCTGGACCGCAGCCGGCCTCGCCGAGCAGCTGGCCGGCCCCTACGCGCGCTTCGCCCCGGGTCCCGACGCCTTCCCCCACCTCGTGCTGGCCGACGCCCTCCTCGACGAGCACCTCGACTACTACGGGGACCCCGCCGTCCCCGTCCCTCCGCCGCCCGCGATCGAGGACGGGCCCGTGGAGGAGGACGCGGACGCCCTCATCACCGCCGTCGAGGAGCTCGCGGAGGAGGAGTTCGAGCCCTACGGGGGCGAGGCACCGCACCTGCTGTACGCGCTCTACCAGCGCGGCTGCGCCCCGGAGTCCATCGCCCGCAGGGCGGCCGAATACGAGGACTGGGCCGTCGATCCGGACCTGGAGGACCTGCCCGCACCGGTGCCGGACGGGGCGAGCGGACCGTACGTCCTTCCACCCCTGCCGGAGCTCGTGCGTCTGCTGGGGCTGGTGGAGTTGAACGAGGCCGACCGGGTCCGGCTCGAACGGCCGGCCCGTGACCTCGCCGCGGTCGTCGACCGCCTGGCCGCGACCGGCCTCGTCTTTCGCAGCGGGGACGCCTTCGGACTCACCCCGCGCGGCGCGGGCGTCGTGCGCTACCTGCTCGCCGTGCGCGGGGTCACCGCGCCCGACGCCGGAGGGCTCACCGCCTGGGCCGCCCCGGACCTGGTCGCCGCGGCCAGCGGCTGGTCCGCGTCGGTCGCCGTGCGCGTGCTCGCCGATTGGCTCCGCGCGCACGGGGACACCACGGACGCCTGGTCCCGACTGCTCGCCGCCCTCGGCACCGTCCACGCGGGAACCTCCGATGCGGCTGCCACCCGGGGGCTCTTCGCCGCCCTCGACACGGCCGGCGCACCGCCCGAGGCCCTGCGGAGCGCCCTGCGCGACCCCGTGGTCGGCGCCTACGCCCATGAGGCGCTGCGCCGGCGGGGCGAGCCGGCGGACCCGATCCAGGTGCGCGCTTCCGCCCGGGCCCTGCACGTGCTCGACGCCCTGCCCGCGAAGAAGGGGCCCCTGGAATCCCGTCGGGCCGCCTTCGACGCGGCGGCGGCGGACTGGCCGGGCGGCTCCGCGGCCCTGGTCCGGGCGATGGCGGCGGCGGACCGCCACGAGACCGAGCGGGTGCTCCGCCCGCTGGGCATCACCCTCCCGTGACCTCCGCGCCCCGCAGCGTCCTTCCACGCTTCTCCACGGCGGGCGTCATCCCGCCGTGGAGGAGCCGGGGGGTCAGCCCGCCGTGAGGTACATGCCCGACGGTCCCGCCCCGGCCGTGTTCCGGCAGCTCTGGTGTCCCGTCGGGCGGGCCTGGACCAGGGCCAGACAGCGACCGAGGGCCTGCTGCCCGTAGGCGTTGGGGTGCATGGACTCCTGCACCAGGCCCTGGGTGCTCTGGCTGTCGATCCAGCGCGCCCACTCGCTCGTCGCCCCCGACGGCGGAGCCGTGGCCGTCACCTGGCGGCTCGCCTTCGCGCAGACCTCGCGGCCCTGGAGCGCGTCCCGCAGGTCGAGGAACTGCACGCCCTTGGCCGTTGCGACGCCCTTCAGGCGGTTGGCGATCTGGGGGACCAGGGAGTCGCGGGCCCAGGTGGAGTCGGCGTTCCAGAAGGGGCAGCCGCCGGTGCTGGTGCGCGACCAGCCGCTCTCGACGTAGCGGTTCTCGGAGGCGCGGGGGATCGGAGAGGGGTAGGACTGCAGGACGATCCGGTAGTCGGACGCGGCGTACCCGGCGCCGGCCATGACCGCCCGGATCTCGTCGACGGACCGTCCGACGTCGGACATCACGCGGTCGATCTTCGCGTCGACCGCGACCTGCTGGTCGTCGTGGCAGTACGAGTACCAGATGATGTAGTCGGTCGCGCAGGTCGTGATGACGTCGGCGAAGCCGAGGTCATTGCCGCCGATGGACAGCGCGATCAGTTCGACGTCGTGCGAGGCGGCGACGGCGGCGAGCTGGTCGGCCTGGGGCGCCTCGCCCTTGAAGGCCACCCCGCCCTGGGAGGCGCGGAAGACGTTCTTGGTGGTCGCCCCGGAGCAGGCCAGGTTGATCAGGGAGTCGGCGATCGGTCCGGCGCTCTTGACCTCGGCGGTGTCCGAACGGTGGCAGCCGCCCGCGGTGGTGCCGTAGACCCGGGAGGGGTCGTAACCGCTGCCCGTCCAGGCCCGGTCGGTGCCGTTGCGGCTGCCGGAGTTGGTGAGGCTGTTACCCAGCCAGCGCCCGGCCTCGCCGGAGATGTAGCTGTCGCCCATGGCGACGACGGCGGTGGGGCCGTTGTCGGGGGAGGCATGGGCGGGTGGGGCCGCCACGGCGGCGAGCCCGGCGGCCGTACACAGTGCCAGGAGTGCGCGCAGCGCGCGGTGGGGGATCGAAGGCATGGCTGTGCTCCTGCGGTGTGCAGTGACGTGGGGGACAGCCGCCGGCCGGTGGCATGGCGGAATCTCGCACGTCGTGGCTTGTTACCGCTAGGTAGCTGCATGTTTCGGTTGGGTTACGTCCCCTGTGGCCCGACAGGCGCAAGAAACCGGCCATGACGAGGCCCCGCCCCCCGGAGCTGTGCGTTCACCGGGGACGGGGCCTGTGCGGAGGGGGCGGTCAGCCGACCAGCTGCTCGTATGCGGGCAGGGTCAGGAAGTCCGCGTAGTCCGCGTCGAGGGAGACGTGCAGCAGCAGGTCGTGCGCCTGTTGCCACCGGCCCGCCGTGAAGGCGTCCTCGCCGATCTCGTCGCGGATGGCGGCCAGCTCCTCGGCGGCGACCTTGCGGGCCAGCTCGGGAGTGGCGGTCTCGCCGTTCTCGAAGACCACGCCGGCATTGATCCACTGCCAGATCTGGGAGCGGGAGATCTCGGCGGTGGCGGCGTCCTCCATCAGGTTGAAGATGGCGACGGCGCCGAGGCCGCGCAGCCACGCCTCGATGTAGCGGATGCCGACCTGGACCGCGTTGCGCAGGCCGTCGTAGGTGGGGCGGGCGTCGAGCGAGTCGATCGCGATGAGGTCGCCGGGGGCCACCGAGACGTCCTCGCGCAGGCGGTCCTTCTGGTTCGGCTTCTCGCCGAGGACGGCGTCGAAGCAGGCCATGGCGATCGGGACCAGGTCGGGGTGGGCGACCCAGGAGCCGTCGAAGCCGTCGTTCGCCTCGCGCTCCTTGTCCGCCTTGACCTTCTCGAACGCGACCTTGTTGACCTCGGCGTCCTTGCGGGACGGGATGAAGGCCGCCATGCCGCCGATCGCGTGCGCGCCGCGCTTGTGGCAGGTGCGCACGAGGAGTTCGGTGTACGCGCGCATGAAGGGGGCCGTCATCGTGACCGCGTTCCGGTCCGGCAGGACGAACTTGGCGCCGCCGTCGCGGAAGTTCTTGACGATCGAGAAGAGGTAGTCCCAGCGGCCCGCGTTGAGTCCGGCGGCGTGGTCGCGCAGTTCGTAGAGGATCTCCTCCATCTCGTACGCCGCCGTGATGGTCTCGATGAGGACCGTGGCGCGGACGGTGCCCTGCGGGACGCCGACGTAGTCCTGGGCGAAGACGAAGACGTCGTTCCAGAGGCGGGCCTCCAGGTGCGACTCCGTCTTCGGGAGGTAGAAGTACGGGCCCTTGCCGAGGTCGATCAGGCGCTGGGCGTTGTGGAAGAAGTAGAGGCCGAAGTCGACGAGCGCGCCGGGCACCTGGCGCCCGTCGACGGTGAGGTGCCGCTCCTCCAGGTGCCAGCCGCGCGGTCGCATGACGACCGTGGCGAGCTGCTCGGCCGGCTTGAGGGCGTACGACTTGCCCGACTTGGGATCGGTGAAGTCGATGTTCCGGGTGTAGGCGTCGATCAGGTTCACCTGACCCAGGATCACGTTCTCCCAGGTCGGCGCGGAGGCGTCCTCGAAGTCGGCGAGCCAGACCTTCGCACCGGAGTTGAGCGCGTTGATGGTCATCTTGCGGTCGGTCGGACCGGTGATCTCGACCCGGCGGTCGTTCAGCGCGGCCGGGGCCGGGGCGACCCTCCAGGAGTCGTCGGCGCGGATCGCGGCGGTCTCCGGGAGGAAGTCCAGGGTGGAGGTGCGGGCGATCTCGGCGCGGCGCTCCGCCCGCCGGGCGAGGAGTTCGTCCCGGCGCGGGGTGAACCGCCGGTGCAGTTCGGCGACGAAGGCCAGAGCGGCCTCGGTGAGCACCTCTTCCTGGCGGGGGAGGGGCTCGGCGTCGACGACGGCCAGGCTGGACGGCGCTGGTGCGGACATGAACTGTCACTTCCTTCGGCGGACTTCACGGGCGGTGCCAGGCGGCCGCCGGGCGCTACGGGGCGGCACGGAGTGCCACGGTGCCGAGATACGGCCGCGAGTGCCCTCTGGGCGAGCAGGGCTTCTGAACAGTGGATAGTAGTTTCCTCATGGTGGAAGTTCAATGGTTTGTTGATGTCGAGATTCTCAGGATCGACAGAACATGGCGCTGAGTGCCAGCGGCTTCACTCCAGGTGGGACAGGTCCGCCTCCGTGTCGATGTCATAGGGCTCGGCCACATCCGAACAGTCCACCGGGGTGATCGCATCCCGGTGCGCCGCCAGATAGTCCCGTGCGCCCCGATCGCCCACCGCCGAAACCGCGACCCCCGCCCAGTGCGCGGCGCCGAACAACACCGGATGGCCCCGCTGCCCGTCGTACGAGGCCGCCGCCAGGGTGCTCCGCGACTCGTACGCCGCCCGCACGCGCGCCACGGCCTCCGCCCCGATCCCCGGCTGGTCGACCAGGAGCACGAGCGCCGCGTCCACGCCGTGCGGATCGTCGGCCAGCGAGCCGAGCCCGGCCCGCAGCGAGGAGCCCATCCCCTCCGCCCACTCGGGGTTCTCCACCAGGACGCAGCCCGCCAGTCCGGCCCGCTCCCGCACCGCAGCGACCGACGCGCCGAGCACCACGTGCACGACCTCGCACCCGGCCTCCCGCAGGACCCCCACCGCGTGCTCCACCAGGGGGCGCCCCCGATGGGTGAGCAGGGCCTTGGGTCGTCCTCCGAGCCGCCTTCCGCCTCCGGCGGCGAGGAGCAGTCCTGCGACGACGGGGGGTCGCTCATGCGCTGTTGTCATGGGGACTGCATACCTCACGGCCGTCCGGGGACGCCCCGGCCGTGCCCGGGAGGGAGGGACGGGCACCCGTCCGTCGGACGTTGACGGCGGTCCGTCCGGGCCCGCGGATCCCTGTGTGACCGCGGGTCCGGGCGGGGCTTCCGAGCCGTGCGTGCAGCGGGATCCGTGGTCGTCCGCGCCGGGAGGGGGGAGGGTCGGCCGACTCCTCGCCAGATCAGCTGAATTCCGTCCGCCAAGGCTGGCGCGGCGGGGGGCGGAGGAGTTAACTGGCGGCGACTCGCGGCGCCGACCGCCCGCACGGCGGGTCCGCTCGGAGCGTTCGGAGTGGAGTTCTGCGCACGGCGTCGTGCGAGGGGGAGAACCATGTTGCGAAGCGTGGGGCAGAGGCGAGTGACCGGCGAGGGCATGGACCCCAGGGTGGCCGAACTGCGCTTCGCAGTGTCCCGGCTCCGCCGAGAACTGGCCGCGCTCCGGACCGATTTCGCCGACCGGGGGATCGCCGAGGAGGAACTCGCCGCACTCGACGCCATGGCGCTGAGCGGCGAGCCCGAAGTGCGACGGCTGCGCCGTTCCCTGTTGCTCGTGGCGGGCTCGGTCGGCTCCGTCAGCGCGCTCGCCGGCGGTCTCGCGGCGGTCCGCCGCGCCGTCGAGCTCTTCGGCCCCCCGCCCCCTCCCTAGGCGTTCCGACCCGGGAGGTGGCGGACGGACCGCCGTCCCGCGTCGACGGCCCGAGGCCGCGACCGGCTACCGTCGGATCAGTCGGCGTGCCGTTGCCGCCGCCACGGCCGCCGTGCGCGAGTCCACGCCCAGCTTCGCGAAGATGTGCACCAGATGGGACTTCACGGTCGCCTGGGACAGGAACAGCGCCTTGCTGATCTGCTGGTTCGATAGTCCCTCGCCCACCAACTGGAGCACCTCCAGCTCCCGCTTGGTCAGTGCCTGGGCCGGGGTCCGCATCCGGTCCATCAGCCGGTGCGCCACGGCCGGCGCGAGGGCGGACTGCCCGGCCGCCGCCGTCCTGACCGCAGCCGCCAACTCCTCCGGCGGTGCGTCCTTCAGGAGGTACCCGGAGGCGCCCGCCTCCACCGCCGCCAGGATGTCAGCATCCGTGTCGTAGGTCGTCAGGACCAACACCTTCGGTCCGCCCGACGCCGTGATCGCCGCCGTCGCCTCCGAACCGTGCATCCCCGCACCGAACTGCAGGTCCATCAGCACCACGTCCACGCCCCCGCCGGCGGCCAGCTCCACCGCACGCTCGGCGGTGGCGGCTTCGGCGACCACGGCGAAATCGGGCTCGGTGTCGAGGACGGCGCGCAGGCCCGCCCGCACCACCGGATGGTCGTCGGCGAGGAGCAGTCTGATGGTCATGCGGAAGCTCCGGTGGGAAGGGGGAGGGAGACGGCGACGGCGGTGCCCTGTCCGGGCGCCGACTCGACGGTGAAGGTGCCGCCCAGCGACTCCGCGCGCGAGCGCATCGCCGGCAGCCCGAAACCGCCGTCGGAGGAGGGGCGCACGGATGCGGGGTCGAAGCCGACGCCGTCGTCGACCACGTCCAGGGTGACCGACGCGTCCATGAACGACAGGGTGATCTCCGCCCGCGAGGCGGAGGCGTGCCGCACCGTGTTGGCCAGCGCCGACTGCGCGATCCGCAGCAGCGCCACTTCGTACGGGGTGGGCAGCTCGACGGGTGTGCCGCTCACCGAGAAGCGGACCCGCGGCCCGTCACCCAGGCCGTACGGGCCCACCCCGCTGGTGCTCGGATCGCGCGGGGCCGCGCTGCCGCCCGGCGCGCACAGCCGCTCCAGGGCCGCAGCCAGGGAACCGCGCTCCAGGTCCGGTGGCGAGAGGGCCCGGACGAAGCGTCGTGCCTCCGCCAGGTTGTCCTGGGCGGCCTCCCGCGCCCGGCCGATGTGGACGGCGGCGGGGGAGGCCGGCGGCAGTGCCCGCTCGGCAGCGCGCAGCAGCAGTTGGATCGACGACAGGCCTTGCGCCAGGGTGTCGTGGATCTCGCGCGCCAGCCGCTCCCGCTCGGCGAGGGTTCCCGCGTGCCGCTCCGCCGCGGCCAGCTCCGCCCGCGTCTCGATCAACTCTTCGATGAGCCGGCGCCGCCGCTCGTTCTCCCGGTACAGCGCCTGGTAGCCGAGGACCGTCGCCACCGCGACCGCCGCGCCGAGCAGCGGTCCGATGAAGACCCCCGGGTTGAGCGGGGCGCCGTGCCCCACGTACGAGAGGATCGCCGCCCCCGCGGTCACCACCACGGCCGGCAGCGACCAGCGCGCGGGCAGCAGGTGCAGCTGGAGGAAGTACAGGGGGAAGGCCAGCCAGAGCGCTTCGGGGGTGAGCCAGAGCAGTCCGAGCCAGGAGGCACCGAGGACGGCCAGCCAGACGGCGGCGGCCCGCGGGGAACTCCGCACGGACGGCAGGTACGAGCCGGCCGCGTAGACCGCACCCGTGACCAGCGCCATCACGGTTCCGACGGTCGAACTGGCCCGCGCCGCGGCGAGGACGAGCAGACCCGCCATGAGGAGGTGCAGGCAGAGGCGCAGGACGCGCAGGGCGGGGGTGAGGGAACGCGGATCCATGTCCCCTCCAGCGTAGACAGCGCATGGCCGTCCGGACTCAACCGAAAGTTTGATTGTCATCACCTGCCGCTCGGCCTCGTGAGCAGCGATCTTGCTGGTCGGATGCCCTTCTCTCCAAGGCTGCGGGCTTACCCGGCCCCCGGTCCACACCGGTTCGAACGGGACCGCACGGCTACGTACGTAGCCATGAAGGTAGCCACGCTCCCCCCGTTATGTTTTCTGCGGCTCCGCAATGGGGCCGCTGGCCTCCGGGCCCGGCATGACTGTGTCCCCCTGTCGAAGGCATGACCTGGGGGGTGGTGTCACCGGGTCCGGGGGTGTTCGTCGGAGACGCTGATCAGAGGTCCGGCCACCGTCCGGTCCGGCGCAATGCTGGACAGTTCGCGGGCGGCAGGTCTGCATAACGTGGATGCGCGAGCACGACACCCGAGCCGAGGCCGGCACCGTCAACACCCCCTGGGAAGGGGCACGATGTTCGAGATCGAAGACGTGGGCGTGTTCCTGGGCCTGGACGTCGGCAAGAGCAGCCATCACGGTCATGGGCTCACCCCGGGCGGGAAGAAGGTCTTCGACAAGCAGCTGCCCAACAGCGAGCCCAAGCTGCGGGCCGTCTTCGACAAGCTGACCGCGAAGTTCGGCACCGTGCTGGTGATCGTGGACCAGCCCGCCTCCATCGGCGCCCTGCCACTGACCGTCGCCCGCGAAGCGGGCTGCCAGGTCGCCTACCTGCCCGGACTGGCGATGCGCCGGATCGCCGACCTCTACCCCGGCGAGGCCAAGACCGACGCCAAGGACGCCGCCGTCATCGCGGACGCCGCCCGCACCATGCCGCACACCCTGCGCTCGCTGGAGCTGACCGACCAGATCACCGCCGAGCTGACCGTGCTCGTCGGCTTCGACCAGGACCTGGCCGCCGAGGCCACCCGCACCTCCAACCGGATACGCGGCCTGCTCACCCAGTTCCACCCCAGCCTGGAACGCGTCCTGGGCCCGCGCCTGGACCACCAGGCCGTCACCTGGCTGCTGGAGCGCTACGGTTCCCCAGCCGCCCTGCGTAAAGCCGGCCGCCGCAGACTCGTGGAGCTGATCCGTCCAAAGGCCCCGCGCATGGCCACCCGGCTGATCGACGACGTCTTCAACGCGCTCGACGAGCAGACCGTCGTCGTTCCCGGGACCGGCACCCTCGACATCGTCATCCCCTCCCTGGCCGCCTCGCTGGCCGCTGTCCACACCCAGCGCCGGGCGATGGAAGCCCAGATCAACGCCCTGCTGGAGGCACACCCTCTTTCCCCGGTCCTGACGTCGATGCCCGGTGTCGGCGTCAGGACCGCCGCCGTCCTCCTGGTCACCGTCGGCGACGGCACCAGCTTCCCCACCGCCGCCCACCTCGCCTCCTACGCCGGCCTCGCCCCAGCCACGAAGCAGTCCGGGACCTCGATCCATGGCGAACACGCACCCCGAGGCGGCAACCGGCAGCTCAAACGGGCGATGTTTCTCTCCGCCTTCGCCTGCATGAACGCCGACCCGGCCTCCCGCACCTACTACGACAAGCAACGCGCCCGCGGCAAGACCCACACCCAGGCCCTCCTCCGCCTCGCCCGCCAACGCATCAGCGTCCTGTTCGCCATGCTCCGCGACGGCACCTTCTACGAGTCACGCGTTCCCGAAACAGCTACCGTATGACCGGCCTCGGACTTGCGTAGCTGAACCAAACGGCCTCACAGGCAGTCGCATCCTGTGGAGTAGAGCAGCAGGAAGAGGGCCGTCATGGCGGTCACAGTGAAACCGACAGCGGTCAGGGCTGCGAGGCCCCGGCGGCGCCCCTTCGCGGGAGTGCGGAAGGTCTGCCAGGCGCCGTGGGCGAGGAGGATGCTGAGCAGCCCAGCCCCCGCGATGGCGAAGCGCGGGCTGAGGGACCAGCTCAGGTAGGCGATCAGAGCCAGGCAGCCGAGCAGGGCACAGGCAAGCAGGCTGAGGATCACCTCGGCGACGACTTCTCCCAGCGTCTCGACCAGGAAGTCGCCGACGCCTTTCGCTGCCCTGCGGACCCCCATGACGCTCCTCCCTCTTGCGTCGATGGCCCCGAGCGGGGGCCTGGTACGGAGGACCCCCGCCGAGCCGGAATGGTTGCCGGGGTACTCAAGAGTCGCCGACTGCGGCACACGGTCACACCTTGACGAAGGACATAGAGGCACCCCCCAGCCGGCAGAGAGGCTTCGTCCGACTGGGGGAAGGGCAACGACATCGACCCCAGGTCATCGAGCAACCCTGCCAGCCCGTACCGGGCGGAGCGTGCTCCTGATGCGGCCCCTTGCCCCTCTGAAAGTGGACCGGACGTCCATCGCGCCCGGTGGCGCTGGCCCTGGGATTTCACCCGGAGTCCGTCCGGATCATGGGCGGGAACGCGAAAGCGACCTCTGAGCTGCAATACCGGTGAGTTAGCGAGTCCGTGCAGGTCAGGTGGGGTGCTTGGTGACTCTGAGTGTGTAGTGGGCGTTACTGCGAGTGCGGGGCTGGTCGCGTTTTCTGACCTCGAAGGTGTTCTTGGACGGCTTCTTGACGCGCTGGCACTGTCGGTGGCGGCGGGTCGGGAGGAGGGCGGCCAGGAGCTCGGTGATGACCTCGTGGCGTGTGGAGTCCAACACGGTCGCGTCGGCTGCGGCTTGAGCGGCGACGGCCAGCCGGGCGAGTTGCACGGTGACGGTGAAGGAGATCCGGTCGGGATCGGTGCCGCCGTGCTCGGCCGCGCGCGTCTGCGGTGCGCAGTGCCCGGTAGACAGTGAGGAGGGCGTAGATCTCCTGGCAGATCAGCTCGGGTGCCCTGGAGCGCAGGATGAATCCGGCGCCGCGCAGGCGGTTTTTCGGTTCCGCGAACCCGTTTTCGATCTCCCACCGCTGATGGTAGGCCGTCGCCAGCTGGCGGGCCGGGGCCAGCTTGGGATCCAGCAGGCTGGTGACCAGCCGGAACGTCTCGGTGCGGGGCAGGCCGGCCTGTGGGCGGATGGTCACGGTGTACTCGATGATCCGCACCGGGTGTCCTCGGGGAGGCTGCTGCAAGGTGCGTCCGGCCGCGTGGGCCTGACCGTGCCGGACGTTCTCCGCGGGCGTTCTCATGATGGACAGGTAGGAGCCGTCGGACAGCAACGGAGTTCCCTCACGGACAGTCGGATCTTGGTCGACCCTCTGTCCTATCGGGAACTCCGTTGCCGTGTCCCGGCTCCCGCTGACACATCACCAGAAGTGACGGATCACCCAACGTCACCAGGAGGTATTCCCGCCCAAACCCCACACCATCACGTGCCTGACCTGCACGGACTTGCAAACTCACTGGCATTGCTCTGAACTGGGACGATGAACCTTGTCCAGGGCTTCTGCCGGTCCAGACGGAAGTCACTTTCTACGCGCAGGGTGTCGGTTCGCGTCCCAAGCTCCGTGTTTCCGCCGACGGTGCCGGGGTGGTGGGCCACGCCGGGGCCCGGTTGCCGCCTGATCTTGCTGGTAACATCGGGCTGACCAGCGCGTACTCCACTGCGCGCAGGCCGCTTCGGCCACGCGGGATCGGGCATGATCCGGGCCGGATCGCCACCGACCTCGCGGTGATGCTCGCCGACGGAGGCGAGGCGATCACGGAACTGGCCGTGCTGCGGGGCCAGGGCGAGGTGTTCGGCCCGGTCGCCTCCACGCCGACGGCCTGGTGACTGCTGGTCGCCATCGACGAACGGGTACCGGACCGGCTGTGGTCAGCCCGCGCCCGAGCCCGAGAGGTGGCCTGGCCGCAGTCCGCCGACCAGGGCGAGGGCATACCCGCAGCCCAGGCTGGGGGACGTGCACTGCCCGGACTGGTCCTGGACCGCGACGCCACGCTGATCACCTGCCATTCCGAGAAGGATCGAGCCGCACCCACCTACAAGGGCGGCTTCGGCCTCCACCCCCTGCTGTGTTTCCTGGTCAACACGGGCGAGGGCCTGTCCGGGCGCCTTCGGCCCGGCAACGCCGGAGCCAACACGGCCGCGGATCACATCACGGTCCTGGACGACGCTCTCGCCCAGATCCCCGACGCCCACCGGCCCGGCACCGACATCCTCGTCCGCACCGACAGGGCCGGATCCGCGAAAGCCTTCCTCACCCACGTCCGCGACCTGCGAACACGCGTAATCCGCACCTTCTTCTCGGTCGGACACGCGGTCGCCGAGCCGGTCCGGCGCGCGATCCGAGCCATGCCCGAACAGGTCTGGCACCCCGCCCTGGACCAGGACGGCACGCTCCGCGAGTCCGCCGAGGTCGCCGAACTGACCGGAACGGTCGACCTCGCCGGCTACCCGGTCGGCACCCGCATCATCGTCCGCCGCGAATGACCCCACCTCGGAGCACAACTCTCGCTGTTCGACCAGGACGAGGGCCTGCGGCACCAGGTCTTCCTCACCGGCACCCCCATCACCTCCGGCTCGGCCCAGTTCCTGGATCTCCGCGACCGCCAACACGCCACCGTCGAGGACCACATGCGGTGCGCCAAGACCACTGTCTTCGGCCGCTTCCCCTCCCGCCGCTTCCCGGTCAACGCCGCCTGGCTCGAACTCAGCCCCGCCGCGATCGACCTCCTCGCCCGGACCCGCGTCCTCCTCCTGGACGGCGAACTCGCGACCGCCGGACCTAAGAAACTCCGCTACCGGATCCTGCGCGTAGCCGCCCGCCTCACCCGGGGCGGCCGCCGCCTCTACCTTCGGATGTCGGCGACCTGGCCCTGGCGACATGAACTCACGGCCGCATTCCACCGCCTGGCCGCACTACCCCGCCCCGCCGTCCCCCGCCCACCCTCGACTCAAGGACCTTGTACTACAGCCGGAGATCTTGAGGGTCGCTGATCGGTGGGGTCGGCTGGTGGGTGGTCCAGGCTCGTAGGTGTTGCGGGAGGGGGTCGCCGCGGCGCCGGTAGTGGCTGACGGTGGCGCGGGTCTGGTGGCGGCGGCGCCAGAAGTCGCAGGCCAGGACGATTTCGACGGGATGGTGGGGGTTGAGGCGGGTGGCGGCGAGGCAGTGCCAGATGGCGTGGGCCGAGGGCCGCAGGAGTGGTCCGGGGATCAGTCGGTGCTCTCGCTCTCGCCGTTGACCAGGGCTTTTCCCGGGTCTGCCGGGCTCGCGGCCGAGGAGCCGGTTTCAGGTTCGGGATCGGTGAGGACGGCGTGCTGGACGGTGAGGAACGCGGTGGCGAGCATGCAGGCGGTGATGTGCCGGTGCCACGGGGTCCACTTGCGGACCTGGTACTGGTCGAAGCCCACGAGCTGCTTGTTGATCTCGTTGTCTTCCTCGATCCGCCACCGTCCCTCGGCCCGGGTGATGATCTCTGTGAGGGGGGGGTGCCGAGCGGAGCGTGGACCAGGAAGTAGGCGATCTCCCGGTGGAGTTCGCCATCCTTGCCGCGCCGGTTGGGGTGCAGGGACCCGCGCAGGACCAGCCAGTGCGCGAAGCCGCAGGCCGAGGCTTCGCCGGTTACGGCCACGTCGAAGGCGGTGAAGTCGTAGAGGCGCTCGCCCTTCGCGCCGTCGCCCAGGGAACGGCGTTCCCACTGGTCACGGACCTTGGCGTAGTGCAGCAGGTCCTCCGCTCTTTTCACCGCGGGCTGGCGGGGCTTGCCGGGTGGTCCGGCGAGCGGCAGGTCGACGGGGACGGCCAGGACATAGGGAAGGGTCCGGCGGTGACAGAAGCCGCGCAGGCCGGGATCGCGTCCGTAACCGGCGTCCGCCAGGACCCAGCCGAACGGGATGCCGGCGGCGAGCGCGTCCTTCAGCATCGCCACGGCCAGTTCCGGTTTGGTGGCGAAGGCGACGTCGTCGGGGATGCCGGCCTAGCGGCACCGCTCGCGATCTGCGGTCCAGTTCTCGGGCAGGTAGAGGCGGCGGTCGATGAACGCGTGCCCCTTCTCGGCGGCGTAGGTGAGCATGACCATGGTCTGGCAGTTGCGGACATCACCGGTCAGCCCGCAGTGCTGGAAGGCCACCCCGACGGACTTGGTGCCCTTCTTCTGCGCCTGGGTATCGTCGATGACCAGTGACGCCTCCGGTTCACCGAGGTGTTTCACCAGGTAGCTGCGGACCTCGTCCCGTAGCCGGTCGGCATCCCAGACCGAGCCGTTGGGCAGCCACTGCATCCGGTCCGGTGTCACGTGCCCGGCCCGCTCCGCCAGCGTCCACCCGCTCTTCTTCGGCAGCTTCGCCAGCAACCCCTCGACGTACTGCGTGAACACCACCCGCGGCTCGGGTCGATTGAACAAACGTCCCAACGAACCGGTCAGCTCAGACAGTTCCCCGTCCCACCCGGCTATCTGCTCAGCCGTCACATCCGTCATCATGCCCGGTCAACGAGCATGACGGGACACGGTCACAAGATCTCCGGCTGTAGTACTTGGAGAACCCGACCACCGCGTCGGGCCCTCACCATGCCCACCGACCGACACGGCCCCAAACAACCTCGCTCAGCCGCCCAAAAGCCCACGAAAGCCGAAGAGTTATTGATCGGCAGGTCCCTGCTCCGGCATGTGGGGCAAGGTACGACGATGTCCCGGCAGGAAACCCTGCCGGGGCATCGTCCTTTCAGCTGTCGAGCGCCTGGGCTACGGCGCGCGCTTTTCCCAGTTCTCGGGAATGAGCGGCGCCGGCATCAGAAACGCGGCGAACGCGATCTGAGCCACGAACTGCAGAATCAGTGGCTCGGCAATCGAAGCCCCTGCCAGCGGTAGGGCGAAGAAAGCCATGGGGAAAGCCAGTGCGGTCCGGAAGTGGGTGACGGCCATGTTTCTGTGCGCCAGTCCGGCAATGACCGCCAGGAGCAGGGTCGGAATCCCGATGACCGCCAGCATGCCGAAGCCGGCCGACATGATCTCGGCGAACGAGTCAGGCCAGGGGACGGCGGCGGCGATCACGACCCACGTCACGGTGTGCAGGAGCACGTACGTCAAGACGCATCGCCCGACTCTCCCCAGCACCCGGACCATGCCAGGACCGTCCCTTCTCTCCTCTCGCATCAACACCCCTTGACGCATGTTCCGTCCGTCCATGTCTTGTCGATCTTCTTGCCCCAAAAGGGTGCCGAATCCAATCCTCGTGGACTTGCCATTCCGTCCGTGGCGATCACGCGTGGTCCCTGATTGGCACGGTACTGCACCACTTCCATATCTGGATAGGCATCGCCCTTTCGGCTCACACTGACAGAGGTTCGCGTGGCCTGGATCTTGATGTCGTTGTCGACGGACCAGAAGTTGATGAGGCTGTTAACGGCGTGCACTCCCAGGTCCAGCTGCTCCGGGGTCGTTTTGTGCCCGAGGTTTTCGTAGTTCAGTACGCTGTCCCCACCCCAGGTGTCGCCGGGCCAGCCACCGACCTTCAGTGGGTTGGCGGGGATCATCTTTCCCGGCTTTGCGGGAGTCCGAGCCCAGCCGGTGAGTCCCATCCCGTTACCCACGTGTTCCTTTCTAGGAGGGGTATTGGATGCGGTGATGGTGAAGCTGCATTCGCCCGACTCGGTGTTCCAGAAAAGCGACATGCGATACGGCGCATGGGGATCGAGCGATGCCTCACGGTCGTCACCCAGCAGCATCCCCATAGCCGCCTCCCGCGTATGAATGTAGAACGTGAGGCGGATGATTCCCCGGTTGGGACCCTTTCCGACATTGAACTTCTTCCGGACCGATCCGGTCGGCTGAGTCCCCCAGCCGGCATCCGTGGCTTCAGCGACCTTGTCGTCGACCGGCGGATCCGGGTCCTTGGGCTTGTCGTCCGTCACGGGCATTCCGCCCTTGCACTCGATCAGGCCCTCCCAGCACTCCATCAGCATGCGCCCAGTCGGGTCGCCATTGGTGGCGGGATTGTTGTTGCCGTAGGTGTAGCCCTGCGACTGCTGTGGATCGTTCAGGTCGATCTCGGGGTCGACGCTGATGAAACGGCCGGTGCTCGGGTCGTACTCGCGCGCGCCCAGGTGGACGAGCAGCGTGACCTCATCGTTGGTCCCGCCGACGAACCCCTTGCCGCCGGTCCAGTCGGTGGGCTGGGTGCCACGGGCCGCTCCGAAGGGAGAGGTCTTGCGCCGGGTGACGCTCTGGGTGGCGTCGGCGGTCACCTGCGTGGTGCCGGTGCCGTGGTGGTCACCGAAGGAGAAGGTGAGCTTCGTGCCGGTTCGGAAGGCCACGGTCCGGCCGTCGGCCGTGTACGAGCGGGTTCCGGTGACGGTGCCGCTCTTGCTCAGGTGCAGCTCGGTGCCGTACGAGAGGTAGAGCGTCGTACCTGTGGCCTCGCGCGCGATGACGCGCTGCCCGTCGGTGTCGTACAGGTAGGCGGCCTTCTCGATCGTGCCCTCCCTCACCGACGCGAGGTGCCCCTCGTCGTTCCAGTCGAAGGTCTCCGTCGCGGCGGTGCCGAGCTTGCGGGTGTGTGTGTTTCCCGATTCGTCATAGGTGAAGACCACTTCGTGACTGTTGGTGCCGGTCTGCGTGACCTTGGGCAGGTCGTGCTTGCCCGTCGTCGGAGCGGAGTAGGTGCGCAGGGTGTTCGCACCCGTGCCCGTACCCACGTCTGTGCTGTGCTGGGTCTCGGTCTTGCGGTTGCCGACGGCGTCGTACGTGTAGGAGGTCCAGTACGGGTCCTCTCCACCGACCACGGAGTCCGAGGGTGCGGAGGAGCACGCCGCGTTCTTGTCGGTCCATGCCTCGGTCAGGCGGCGCAGGGCGTCCAGGTCGAAGCACTGGGTGTCCGTCGTACGAGCGGCGTCCTGGCCGTACGAGGTGGCGATGGACGTCACGTTGCCGGCCGGGTCGTACGTGTAGTGTGCGTCCTCGATGCGCTGTGGTGCGAGCTCGCGGTCCAGGTAGCTGTCTGTCAGCGCGCCGGTGTGGTCGTCGTACGTGTGCGCGTTCGTCACAGTCCGGCCGAATTCACCGAACTTCCGGATGATCTGGCGGCCGTAGTGATCGTAGGTGGTCGCGTTGACCAGCGGGTCGGTACCGGCGCCCACCGTATTGAGCAGACCTGTGACGGGGGTGTAGGTGTTGGCGACCTTCTCCGACGGCAGTCCGCCGATGGCGGGATGCTGTGTCCACATCGGCTGGCCGGTGTTGAGGTTGTAGCTGGTGATCCACTTGTACGTGCCGGCCAGCGCGCCTTCGGAGGCCGGGATGGTGGTCTGGGTGACCACCGGCTGGTAGACGCTGTTGTAGAAGGTGACCGCCGACTCGTAGGCGTTGCCGTCCACGTAGCGGATGGACTTGGACACCTGCCCCTTGGCGACGGTGTCGTACTCCCATGTGGCGAGGGTCGTCGTGCCCTTCTTCAGGGAGGTCCGACGACCCAGTTCGTCGAAGTCGGTGTGCAGTGCCACGCCACGTGCGTCGAGCACGTCCGTGATTCGGTCGCCGTTGTCAAAGGTGCTCTTGACGAGCCCCTTGTCCGGATCGAGTGTTTCGACCTGACGGCCGCGGACGTCGTACGTGTACGTCCACTTGGCGCCGGACGGGTCGATGACCTCGGCCAGTCTCCCGAGCTTGTTGTATACGTGCTTGGTGATCTGCGCTGTTGTCCGTGCCGCATCCGTGTACTGCCGCACCTCGGTCGTACGGCCGAGAGCATCGACGACTGTGGTGCTGGCGATGCCACCGAGGGGCGGAATCAGAGTGGTCGTGTCACCGGTGTGGACGGTGGTGCTGCGCTTCGTCTCATCGCCGAACCTCTTGGCGATGACGGCGGTGACGCGTCCCGCGCCGTCGAACTCGGTGTCGGTGGACGCCGGGTACTTCAGCTCCTGACCGGTGATCAGTACGGGCTCGGGCGCTCCGGTGGCGAAATAGGTGCCGGAGCTGCGCCAGACCCGGCCGTGGGTGTCGTAGAAAGACTCGCTGACCAGGCGGCCGGCGCGGTCCGGGGACTCCTTCTGGGTCTGTCTGTCACGCAGCAAGCCGTCGTGGAAGGAGTAGGAGACGGTGTACTGGGAGTCATGCGTCAGGGACTTCGTGGTCACGACGACAGGGCCGTCATTGCGCACGAGGTACTCGAACACCATGTTGGGCGAGTCGGGGTAGGTGAGGGCCGAGCGGGTCGGCTTCCAGACCTTGACGAGGCGGCCGAGAGCGTCGTACGCCGTGGTGCTGATCTTGCCGTTGGCGTCGGCGACCTGGGTGGGCTGTCCGCGCAACGGCTCCAACGTGGTGGTGACTGTGTGGCCCTTGGGGTTGGTGACCACGGTCTGCGTCGGTACCTCGCCGGTGGGCGGTGTGTACGCCGTGCGGGTCACCTTTCCGTAGGCGTCGCTGATGCTCAGTGCGCGGCCGTAGATGTCGAAGTCCGCTACGGGAGTGGACGAGACGGTGGAGTATCCGGTGCCCGAGCCGTTGATCTTCTCTTTCTTTGTGACCAGACCCCTGGTGGGCGCCGCGTCGAACGCGCCTCCGTCGTAGTACGAGCGGATGTCGTCGATGACGTCACCGGGGCGGGACACCGTGTCACCGCAGGGGACGGCCACTACCTCGACCCGGCTGACCCTGTCGACGATGGAACCGGTGCCACGGGCGTAGTTGGTCGTGGTGCATCTCTCGTCACCGTTCTTGGCGGTGTCACCGGTTTCGGAAATCTGGTCGACCATGCCGTAGCTGTCGAAGCGGCGGGTTGTCTCGGTCGTGCGTGTACCACCCGTGACCGTGGTGCGTGTCGACTCCTTTTCCGTGCCGGTCTTGTACGAGACGAGGTCGGGCAGACCGGTGCGTGTACGCGTGTTGCCTGCGGCCGAGCGCCATGGGGTGTACGAGGTGGCGGAGACGAGCTTGTTCGTGTCGTCGCCGTTGTAGGTGATGCTCTCCCGGACCATGCCGGCGAACTGCACGCGGTCGGTGACCGATATACCGGCCGAGTCCTTCACAGCGGCGCCGTCGATCCCACGGAAGAAGCGCTTCTCCTGCAGAGTCCTCCCGTCTTCCGCGGCGCCGCTGCGGGTCTGGATCCGCTCGTAGCCACGGGCTACGGAGTGAACTCGGTTCTCCGCCTTGGTGAACTCGTCGGTGTTTTTGGCCCAGGCGGCGCCGCCGAGGTAGGTGTACGTGGTGACCTTGTCAGGGGACTCGGCGAGGTTGTCGCCTTCGACGACCTGGGTGACGACGTATTTGTTGAACCAGTCCTGCTTGGCGGTTTCGCCCTCGTAAGCCCATTTCACCGGGTAGCAGAGGGTGGTGTTGGTGCCGTCGGCGGGTGGCAGGGTGGTGGCGGTGCAGTCGGGCTGGGAGTAGGTGATGCCGATGGTGCCTCCGGCTTCTGTGGTGATCTGGTAGAGGCGGAGGCGGATGAAGGGCGCGAGTCCGTCGCCGAGTCCGTCCACTCGGTTGGCTCTCTGTTCACCTGCGAAGGTGACCGGAGGAAGGGTCGCGGTGCCGTTGGCATTCCCGGTGCGCTGGATGGACTTCAGCCACATGGGGGTGGAGATGCCGTCGCCGGAGGCGGGGAAGTCCTGGGCGAGGGTCCATGTGTCGACGTCCTTGTATGCGCCGCCGGTGAGGACTTTGGTGCTGATGGTGGTCAGGCGTTTACGGGTCCAGAAGGTGGGTGAGTACTTGTCCTTGCACTCGGTGGAGCCGTCCTTGCAGTACAGGTCGTACGGGACGTCCGGCCAGTTGGTGGCGTTGGTCTCGTCGAAGGTGCCGCAGTTGGTGAGGCAGCGTTCGGTCACGCCGAAGTGGACCTGGCCCATGGCTTTGCCGGTGTAGACGGTGTCGGAGCGCAGGCCGTAGTCGATGTGGTCGAGCCAGCCACCCCGGACGTACGGGGTTACCGTGGCCTTCCCGGTGGTTTCCGAGACGTTGCGGCCGTAGTTGTTCTTCTCGGTGTTCCAGTAGTAGGCCATGGCGTTGCCGGTGGGGCTGACGACGTAGTCGAGCTGCCAGCGCCATGCCTGCTGGCACCAGGCGCTGGCGAAGCTCGCGTTGTAGCAGGGCTCGCCGGACTGGTTGCCGAAGACCGGTACGGTCCAAGCGGAGTTGGTGACCGGGTCGTCGGCGGCGGTGCCGTTGTCCTTCCAGCCTGGCAGGCGGTTCAAGCCGAAGAAGTACTGAGTGCCGTCGGTCGTGGTGACCTTCCAGTGCTCACCCTCACCGTCGACGCCCGCCGTGCCCTTGTCACCGTTGACAGCACCGGACAGCTTCTCGACCTTCTCGCCGGAGTCGCTCTCGGGTACCCAGCCCTTGTCCTTCTCATAGACAAGTTCGGTGTTCTTGCCGCCGAGGGAGAGCGTGGCGTTGTCGTTGTACCAGCACAGGTCGCCGACCTTGGTCGTGTTGGTGCCGCCAGTCTTGTCGTCGTTGCACGACTTGTACTTGCGCTCGATGAACCCCGGCTCCCAGTTCCAGCCGTCACCGATCCACGAGGCCTGGTTGTTCGACGCGGCGGTACGTCCGTCCACCGCCTGGGAGTTGTAGCCGAGCGAGATCTGCGGTTCCAAACCGCCGGGAACCGTCGGCACACCGATCGGATGCGACCAGGTGAAGGCGCCGGTCGAACCACCGGCACTCCAGGAGCCGGAGGCTTGCAGGCCTGTGGCCTTGTAGTCACCCGTCGCGCCGCCCGCCTCGGCGGTCGCCGCCAGCACCATGCCGGCGGGAACCGCCTGAGTCTGGGCGGACAGCTTCCCGGAGCTGATGTCGTTCGTCGTCCGAATCGGCTTCTGGATCCGGCACTTCGGGTCGTGCGGCGTGGTCAGGACGCAGACCGGCATCTCCACCAGACGCAGTCGTGCGGCCCAATCGCCGCCGTACGCGCCCCGGAAGGACGAGTAGTCCACGTCGACCCGAGCAGGTGCCATGTCCTGTCCGCCGTCTGTACGGGCGACGGAGATCAGCATGCCCTCGACTCCCGCCTTGCGGGCGGTGTCACGGGCGGCGACGGACACCTTCACCGTGGCTGGAGCCTGGTTCTTCGGTGCGCCGGCACCAGCCTTGCGGGACAACGGAGTTCCTGCCGTCACCGAGACCGGAAGGGAACCCGCCCGCCCACCCGTGGCGAGCGACACCTCTGCGGCGCCGGGACGGGGCCAGTTTACGTTCGGGGCCTTCTTCAGCCAGGAGTTGGCGGCTGCCGCGTCCGGTCGCCGCGTCCCACCCACCGCAACTCTCATGACCTCAACAGCCTCTGGCTGTTTTACCACGTGACGCCGTGCCTCGCCATTGGCTCCTGCGGCAACCGCTGAACTGGGCAACACCCCAGCCAGCACCGCGGCGGCCAAGAGCGTCGGTAGGCCACGCATACTGAAACGTCTCATTGATCCCCCCTCAATAAACCTTGAATAAGGCCAGCAAAGGCTAGCAGGGTCCATTTTGGACTAGAATGGACATTAAAGATGATCTTGATGGTGGATAGTCCATGTCGGAGTCTTCGAATTTAGTTGGGGTACGCCTCTCGCCGGCTCCGCCGAGTGATTGCGCGGCGTGATTCGAGGTGTTGGTCGGCTCGGTGTCTGCAGTCGAAGGCGTTGCGGACTTCGAGCCTGATGAGGCGGTTGTTGCCCTCGAGGCGGCGTTGGTGATGTCAGTGGTCAGGTAGGCCTTGATGTCGTCCCACCGCTGCTCGAAGGCCTCGGCTAGTAAGAGTAGTTCGGGCGGGTGGGCATGGTTGGTGACGTGGGCGAGGGGGTGGCGGCCGGCGGCGGAGATCACTCCTCGTGGAACTGCCGTCGTTCGGCGGTCAGACCGTCCCCTTGTGGGTGCCGCATGCCCCGTTGGTGCCGCATGCCCTGCTGATGCTGCAGTGGGTGACCAGTCGTCAGCCCCTACGGCACCACGAGTTCAACCTCAGTAGCAAGCGACCATCCGCCTTTTGTTGGTGAAGATAAATCAAAAGCTGATCTTGATTGATGAATCAGACATGAACGCCGAGATTGCCGCAAAGTGGCAGGTGGGGGGTGGGGGTGGGGGGTACTTTGGATCGCGGATAAAGTCTCGATCATCATCGAATATTGAGAGGTTTACGTGACGCATCCAAGAACACCCGAAGCCCGGCGGGCGAGACGCCGAATGGTCGGCGCGATATCACTCGCGACAGCAACCGGAATATTTGCTTCCGGATTTCTTCTGCCCGCCACCGCGTTGGCCGCCGTTTCCTCTGTCGCGGATGGCGCCGTCACTGCCGATCCGGTTGCGGAAGGGTCCAAGAGCGAGGAGGAGTTCGCGCTTGAGCAGGCAGTGGCCACGGGGCAGCCCTATGAGCTCGTTTCGGCTCGTACGGAGTCGACGGATACCTGGGCGCAGCCCGACGGTTCGTGGTCGGTGAAGCGGTACGGCACTCCGGTGCGTCTGCTGCGGGCGGGGGCCTGGATTCCGACCGACGCCAGCCTCGTGTTCACGACCGCCGGAACGGTCGTTCCCAAGGCGTCCACGGTCGACGTGACCTTCTCCGGAGGAGGCACCGGACCGCTGCTCACCGGCGTGAAGGACGGTCGTACGCTCTCGCTGACCTGGCCGATGGCGCTGCCCACGCCGACGCTGGCCGAGAATGTCGCTACCTACGTCGAGGTCCTGCCTGGCGTGGACCTTCAGCTGAAGGCCGAGATAGAGGGCTTCTCGCAGCTGCTCGTCGTCAAGACGGCCGAAGCGGCGAAGAACCCTGAACTCGCCTCGCTCAAGTACAAGCTGAACACGGTCGGTCTCGACGTCTCCACGGACGCCGAGACGGGCAGCGTCAGCGCCGTGAACCCGGCGGGGCAGACGGTGTTCACCAGCCCCTCGCCACTAATGTGGGACTCGACCACCACGAGCAGCGGTGCGGCCTCCATGGGCATAAGCGCTTATGGCGCCTCTACGGTGACGGAGGAGGAGCCCCCCGCCCCGGCGGACGTCTTCGACCCCGCGCCTGGTGCGCAGGACGCGCAGATGCCGACCACGGTCTCCGGAGACGTTCTGGAGATCAAGCCAGACCAGGCACTGCTCACCGGCGCCGACACCCAGTATCCGGTCTATATCGATCCGTCGTGGGCGTGGGGCGAGAAGCAGAACTGGACCCGGGTCTACAAGCAGTACCCGAACACGTCGTACTGGAACACCAAGGACCCCGTCCGGGTCGGCTACGAGGCCCAGACGGGCGGCTCGAACCGGATCTCACGGTCCTTCGTCCAGCTCGACACCAGCGACACCCGGGGCGCCCAGGTCAAGTCCTCGGTCTTCCGGATTCGCAACACCTGGTCCTGGTCCTGCCAACACCGCCCAGTGCAGCTGTGGCACACCACCGGCATCACGAAGCAAACCACCTGGAACCGGCAGCCGTCGAAGATCGGCGCTTCTCCCCTCGACACGGTGAACGACGCCAAGGGCTGGAGCAACAGCGAGGACTGCGCCGCCGGCAACCTGGAGTTCGACACCACCGCCAAGATGCGCGATGCCGCCTTGAAGGGCTGGTCGAGCATCACCCTCGGCCTCTACGCCTCCGACGAGACCGACACTTTCGGCTGGAAGAAGTTCGACCCCAAGACCGCGATCTTGGAGACGACATACAACAACCCGCCGAAGAAGCCGAGTGACCTGGGCACCAACCCGCGCACGAGCTGCACCGCAGGCGGGCTGATCGGTAACACCCGGGTCAGCCTCTACGCGAAGATCGACGACGAGGATGCCGGAAACCTCACCGCCGAGTTCCAGCTGATCAAGGCGGACGGCACCTCGAAGACGAGGTCGCTGCCCGCGAACAAGGGCAAGATCAGCACATGGGTCGTCCCGGACGCGGATCTGCCGTCCGGCAACTGGACGTGGCGGGTGCGCGCCAAGGACCAGGACAACGCCTACTCTCCCTGGTCGACCACCTGCAAGTTCACCATCGACCGCACCCGGCCGAGCAAGCCGCCGGTGATCATCTCGGTGAACAACCAGTATCCACCCGGTGACAGCGGGTGGCCTGCGGTGACCGGCAAGGCGCGTGACGTGGGCAAGTTCACCTTCTCCGCCAACGAGGTGCCGGACATCGACCACTACGTCTGGTGGACCGACTACAACCCGGACCCCAACGACGCCGCGCCCGGTGTCCCGGCCTCGGTGAGCCCGCCCGGCTACGGACCGCACTTCGTCTACGCCTACAGCGTCGACAAGGCCGGCAACCGCTCCGACGCCGCCACCTACCTGTACTACGCCAGTCGCTCGCAGCAGCGTGACGGCCCGACCGACCTCAACGGCGACACCCACAGCGACATCTGGAGCATCGACTCCAACGGCACACTTCTCACCTACGCCGGCCAGGGCAACTCCACCTTCTCCGCCGCCACCAACGGCGGCGGCAAGCACTTCACCGACGCCGACGTCGACTCACGGGGAGACTGGGGCCAGGACGGCTACAACGACCTGGTCGCCCTCGAGTACGACGACATCGAGAAGAAGAAGCGCCTGTGGACCTACCCCAACAACGGCAGAGGGGTCATCAGCGACAACTACACCGAACTGACCGTCTCCTGCCCGGTGGTCAACGAGGAACTCGGCTGCTTCGGTGACGACACGTGGACAGGTGACGACCACTGGCACAACGCCGAGCAGATCATCACGCCAGGTGACCTCAACGGTGACACCGCGCCCGATCTGCTTGTCAAGCAGGGCACGTTCCTGTGGGCCTACTATGGCAACCGCGCCGGATACAACCTCGACGTCCGCGAGCCGGTCCTCGTCGGCGGCGGCGACTGGAACAAGTTCACCGTGATCGCGCCCGGCGACGTCAACGGGGACGGCATCGCCGACCTGTGGCTGCGTGAGGACGCCACGGGCGACATCTGGCGCTCCTACGGCAAGAAGGGCTCCAACGGCTACCTGGACCCGACCACCTGGGGTGACACTTCCGCCCGCGTGAAGATCGCGGTCGGATACCAGGCGTCCGCGTACCCCGCCATCGGGTCCGTTGGCGACGTGACGGGCGACGGCCTGGCAGACCTGTGGGCCCGCAAGACCGACAACACGATGCTCGGCTGGTACGGCAAGATCCCTGGCGCGGACAATCGGTCCTTCGGCGCCTCCTTCACCATCGACGGCATCACCGGCGGCGCCCGTATCCCCAGCGGCACCACACTGGAGGCCGGCCAGTCGCTGACCTCCCGCTCGGCCAAACTGACGATGCAGGACGACGGCAACCTGGTCATCACCTCCAACGCCGGCAACGCCCTGTGGTCCTCCAAAACAACCGGCAACGTGGGCGCCAAGGCCGTCATGCGCGGTGACGGCAACCTCGTCGTCTACAAGGCTGACGGCGTCACCATAGCCTGGCAGTCGGGGACAACTGCCGCAGAGGGATACGCCCTGCTCCAAGACAAGGGCAACCTCGTCATCTACAACGCCAAGAGCCAGTCCCAGTGGTCCAGCGGCACCGCGGTCCGACACGACTACAACAACGACGGCCGCAGCGACATGGCCGACTGGTACGACTACGGCGACGGCAGCGACAAACTCCACACCTTCACCACCAACTCCGACGGCACCTTCAAGGCACCCATCCACGCCTGGGAGACCGCCGCCGGCAACTACTGGGCCGAGAACATGAAGCACACCACCGGTGACTTCAACGGCGACGGCATCGGCGACATCGCGGCCTTCTACGGCTACGAGGACGGCCACATGAACTTGCGCACGTGGCTCGGCAAGGGTGACGGCAACTTCGCCGCACCCTTCGTCTCCTGGAACGTCCCAGCCGGGCACTGGAACTTTGATGCCATCCGGGTGCAGTCCGGTGACTTCAACGGCGACGGCCGCGACGACATCGCCACCTGGTACGCCTACGGCGACGGCAGTGACAAACTCTTCACCTTCATCGCCAACGTCAAGGGTGGCTTCAACTACCCCTTCTCCTCCTTCTACCGAGCCGACGGCTGGTATGTGCAGAACATGAAGTTCGTCACCGGCGACTACAATGCAGACGGCCGCGACGACCTCGGGGTCTTCTACGGCTACAGCAACGGTGACAGCAGACTGTTCACCTTCACCACCAAACCCAATGGCAGCTTCAACGAACCCCTCGCTGGCTGGTTCAGCACAGCCTGGGGCAGTTTCGAACGTACTTCCGTGCACTCTGGTGACTTCAATGGCGACGGCCGCGACGACATCGTCACCTGGTACGACTACGGTGACGGCCATGACGCCATGATCAGCTTCAACCCCAGCGGCACTGACGGCAAGTTCGGCAACCGCAAGGAAATCTGGAGCATCGAAGCCGGCCACTTCTGGAGGGAGAACCTGAAGATCGTCACCGGTGACTTCAATGGCGATGGTCGTGACGACATCGGCGGCATGTACGGCTTCGAAGACGGCCGAGTCAGGACGCTCACCTGGATCGCCAAGACCGACGGTACTCTCAACTCCCACGCTGGCGGCTGGGAGACCCCCGCCGGAAACTGGTCCTTCGACCGCGTCCACATGATCGAGCGCTACAGCCCCGCCTAACCAACCCCAACCAGGCAGCACACGCGGCAGGGTCGGCAAGCAGCACCGTCTGCCGGCCCTGCATCAGCATCGGCACCTACCAAGTCGCCAGAAAGGCCGGCTTGATCTGAGTCACAGCCAGAACGGCACGAGGGGCCTCGCGGCGCCGAACCTCCTCGAAGGCCTCGGCCGACCACGGCCGCCAGTCGACCGGGCTGCCGAGATGCGGAGAGGTCTCGTGGGCCTACTGCGTGATCAGGTGTCCCCCAACCCCGCAGCAGCCCCTCCGGCGAATCAACCGAAAGTTTGATTGTGGAGCCATCCGTGGCGCGATGCCCGCGGCGGCCTTCGCGGACCACTCTGGTCAGCATGTTCGTGGCATGGAGAGACCTGAGATTCGCCAAGGGGCGTTTCACCCTCATGGGCACGGTGATCGTGCTGATCACCCTGCTCGTGGGATTGCTGTCCGGGCTGACCGCCGGCCTCGCGCGAGAGAACGTCTCCGCGATCACCGGCCTGCCCGCCGACCGGCTGGCCTTCGCGGCGCCGCCGTCCGGTCAGTCGGTCTCCTTCACCAATTCGACGGTGACGGAGGACCAGTGGCGCGGGTGGTCGGAGCGGCCCGGGGTGACGGAGGCCGAGCCGCTCGGAATCCGCACCGTCAACGCAGTCGCCGGGGACCGCACCGCGGCGGTCTCCGCCTTCGGGGCGGAGCCGGACGCCGGGCTCGCCCCGGGAGCCGTCGGCGCGGGGAAGGCGGTCCTGTCCGAGTCGGCCGCGGAGGAGCTGGGGGTCACCACCGGCGGTACCGTCCGTCTCGGTCCGCTGGAGGTCACCGTCACCGCGGTCTCCGGTGACGCCTCGTACAGCCACACCCCCGTGGTGTGGACCTCGCTCGACGACTGGCAGGAGCTCGGTCGCAGCGGCACCGCCTCCCGGGGGGAGGCCACCGTCATCGCGCTGAGCGGCGAGGACGTCGACTGGGCGGCCGGTGACGAAGCGCTCGGTACCGAGGCCCGGACCTCCGACGACGCCCTCACGGCCATAGGGTCCTACCAGGCCGAGAACGGCTCGCTCCAGCTCATGCGCGGCTTCCTCTTCGCGATCTCCGCGCTCGTCATAGGAGCCTTCTTCACCGTCTGGACCATCCAGCGCAGCGGTGACGTCGCCGTCCTGAAGGCGCTGGGCGCCTCCACCCCGTACCTCCTCAAGGACGCCCTGGGACAGGCCGTCCTCATGCTCGGCGCCGGCACCCTGCTCGGCACCGTGCTCGCGGTCGGCATCGGAGCCCTGGTCAGCGGTGGGAACGTGCCCTTCGTCCTGGAACCGCTCACCGTCCTCGGTCCCGCCGCCGTGATCATCGTCCTCGGTGTCCTGGGCGCCGCACTGTCCATCCGGCGGATCACCGCCGTCGACCCCCTCACCGCCCTCGGGAGCGCCCGATGAGCCTCGTCCTCGACGCCGTCACCCTCACCTACCCCGACGGCGACGGCCGGCTCACCGCCCTCGACGCCGTCTCCCTCACCGTCCCCGCCGGTACGCTCACGGCCGTCGTCGGCCCGTCCGGTTCCGGAAAGTCCAGCCTCCTGGCGGTGGCCGCCACCCTGGTGACCCCGGACGAGGGGCGGGTGGTCGTCGCCGGTACGGACACCGGGTCCCTCACCCCTGCGGCCAAGGCGGAGCTGCGGCGCGAACACATCGGGATCGTCTTCCAGCAGCCCAATCTGCTGCCCTCGTTGAGCGCGGCGGAACAGCTCCAGGTGATGGCCCACCTGTCCGGCCGCTCGCCCAAGGCCGCCCGCGGCCGGGCGGAAGAGCTCCTCGCCGCGGTGGGACTCGCGGACCAGGCCCACCGACGGCCGCACCAACTGTCGGGCGGGCAGCGTCAGCGCGTGAACATCGCGAGGGCGATGATGAACGAACCGTCCGTGCTCCTGGTCGACGAGCCGACGAGTGCGCTCGACCACGAGCGGGGGGCGGCCGTCATGGAACTGCTCGCCACGCTGACGGTCGAGCGGGGAACGGCGACGGTCCTCGTCACCCACGACCGCACGCACACGGCCCGTACGGACCACACGGTGACGGTCCAGGACGGCCGACTGACGGAGTCGGTACGGACCTGAGCCGTGCGCGCGGGACGGCCCGCGCCCCGACGGGCCCGCCCTCCTCGGGCGGTCCATCGACGGTGGGCACGTCCCCGGGCGGGGACGTGCCCACCCGCGGGTCGCCCGCCCCGGTCGACCCGGCGTGTCCCCACCGTCCCGGTGGTGCCGCGCGGGGTGC
>NZ_JBHYMF010000049.1:0-43153 GCF_042742855.1 Streptomyces sp. NPDC058877
GGGCCCGACGCTCCCCGGACGGGACGCGGGGCAGAATGCGTCCCGGCAGGTCCACCCCCGACGCCCCCAGGAGTACGCCCGGTGAGTGCGCTCTTCCCCGCCCTGACGAACCCGTCCGACCGGCCCGCGCTGCGCTTCGGTCCGGACGTCCTGACCTACGCGGAGCTGGGCCGTGCCGCCGGCGCCCTCGCGGACCGCATCGGCGGCGCCGGCCGGGTGGCCGTGTGGGCGACGCCGACCGTCCGTACGGCGGTGGCGGTGGTCGCCGCCCTGCTCGCCGGGGTCCCCGCCGTGCCGCTCAATCCGCGCACCGGCGAGCGGGAACTGGCGCACGTCCTCGGCGACAGCACGCCCGACGCGGTGCTCGCCGGCCCGGAGGACGAACTGCCCGCCGGGCTCGCGGGGCTGCCCCGGATCGCCGTGGAGCTCACCGGGTCCGCCGCCTGCCCGCCGCCCGCACCGGTCGATCCGGAGACCCCCGCCCTGGTCGTCTACACCTCGGGCACCACCGGCGCCCCGAAGGGCGTCCTGCTCTCGCACCGGGCCGTCGCCGCTTCCCTCGACGCCCTGGCCGAGGCCTGGTCCTGGACGGCGGACGACGTCCTCGTGCACGCCCTCCCGCTGTTCCACGTCCACGGGCTGGTGCTCGGCGTCCTGGGCCCGCTGCGGCGGGGCGGCGAGCTGCGGCACCTGGGCACGTTCTCGACGGCGGGCGTGGCGCGGGAGCTCGGGGACGGCGGCACCCTGCTGTTCGGCGTTCCGACCATGTACCACCGGCTCGCGGACGCGCTCGCCGGGGACGAGCCCCTGGTGCGGGCCCTGGCGGGAGCCCGGCTCCTCGTCTCGGGGTCGGCCGCGCTGCCCTTGCACGACCACGAGCGGATCACGGCCGCGACGGGCCGGACGGTGGTGGAACGGTACGGGATGACCGAGACCCTGATGAACACGAGCGTCCTGCCGGGCGCGGAACCGCGCCCGGGGACCGTCGGCGTCCCGCTGGCGGGCGTGGAGCTGCGACTGGTGGACGAGGACGGTTCCGTACGGGCGGAGCGCGACGGGGAGACGGTCGGCGAGGTGCAGGTGCGCGGGCCGAACCTCTTCTCCGGATACCTGAACCGGCCGGAGGCGACGGCCGCCGCCTTCGACGGCGACTGGTTCCGCACCGGTGACATGGCGGTCCGCGAGGAGGACGGCGGGGTGCGTCTGGTGGGGCGGAAGGCGACGGACCTCATCAAGAGCGGCGGCTACAAGATCGGCGCGGGAGAGATCGAGAACGCGCTGCTCGACCACCCCGGGGTGCGGGAGGCCGCCGTCACGGGAGAGGCGGACCCGGACCTGGGCGAGCGGATCGTGGCCTGGGTGGTGCCGCTGGAGGGGCGGAAACCGCCCGCCGAGTCGGAGCTCGTCGACCACGTGGCGGGGTTGCTCGCCCCGCACAAGCGCCCCCGGGTGGTCCGCTACCTCGACGCGCTGCCCCGCAACGACATGGGCAAGGTGATGAAGAAGGCGCTGCCGACGACGGGATGAGTGCACGGCGGGCGCCGTCGGGAGCGGCGGTGCCCGGGGCGGGGGTCCGCACCCGTCGCACCGCGGTTCACGGGGTCGGATCGAGTGCGTCGTAGCGGCGGAACCCCCGGCCGTACAGGGCGAGCAACCCGACCGCGAGGACACAGGCTGCTCCGCCCCCGACGACGGCGACCGCCGGAGAGGTCAGGTTCGCGACGGAGCCCGCGAGGAAGTCGCCGAGCCGGGGCCCGCCCGCGACGACCACGATGAAGACGCCCTGGAGCCGGCCGCGCATCTCGTCCGGCGCGGCGACCTGCATCATCGTGTTCCGGAAGATCATCGAGACGGTGTCGCAGTAGCCCGCGAGGGCCAGCAGCAGCAGCCCGAGCCAGAGGTTCCGGGTCAGCCCGAAGACGGTGATGGCGGTGCCCCAGCCGGCGACGGCGAGCAGGATCGCCTGCCCGTGGTGGCGGATGCGCCCCTGCCAGCCGGACAGGACGCCGCCGAGGAGCGCGCCGAAGGCGGGTGCCGCGACCAGGAGTCCGGCGGTCTTCGCGTCTCCGCCGTACCAGAGGACGGCGAGGGCCGGGAACAGGGCGCGGGGGTGGGCGAGGATCATCGCGCAGAAGTCCGAGAAGAACGTCATGCGGAGGTTGGGGCGGGTGGCCAGGAACCGCAGTCCGTCGAGGACCGAGGCCCGCTTGCCCCCGGCCCGCTCGGGCAGCATGGCCGGCAGCCGCCACATCGCGTAGAGGCTCGCGGAGAAGGCGACGGCGTCCACGAGATAGGCGGTCTGGTAACCCGCGAGGCCGACGATCAGACCGCCGAGGCTGGGCCCGACGAGCGTGCCGAAGGTCATGACCATCGAGTTGAGCGCGTTGGCCGCGCGCAGCTGCTCGGGCGGGAGGAGCCGGGGGATCATCGAGCTGCGGGCGGGCGAGTTGAGTGCGGCGCACACGGCCTGGAGGGCGACGGTCCCGTACAGGAACCAGACGTGGTGGAAGCCGGCGAACGCGGCGGCGGCCAGGGCCGCGGACAGCACGGCGGAGCCGCTCGCACTGACGAGGCCCAGTTTGCGGCGGTCGACGGTGTCGGCGATGGCGCCGCCGTACAGGCCGAAGACGACCAGCGGGACGAGGGAGAAGAGCCCGACGAGGCCGACCGAGAAGGACGAGCGGGTGATGTCGTACACCTGGAGGGAGACGGCGAGCGCCGTCATCCCCTGCCCGACCCAGGAGACGGTGCTCCCGAACCAGAGGCGGCGGTAGTGCGCGGAGGTGCGCAGCGGGGTGAGGTCGGCCAGGACCTTGCGACGGTCCTGCTCCTGGGCTGCGGTCACGCGAGGTCGTACCGCAGCTCGGGGCGCTCCCAGTGGATGCCCCCGGCGGCCGGCACGGTTCCGGTGCGCACGGCGCCGGTCCGCAGGTAGAACTCCTCGGCGGGCGGGTGGGCGACGACCCGGACGGATCGGAGCCCGGCGGCCTTGGCCTGTGCGGTCATGTGCTCCATGAGGAGCCGTCCTATGCCGAGGCCCTGGGCGCCGTCGGCGACGAAGGCGAGGTCGAGCTCGGCCTCGTCGACGAGGAGCGCGTAGAAGCCGAGGACACGGCCGTCGTCGGCGTCGTCCGCGGCGACGAAGACGGGGTGGTGCTCGATGTACGGACCGCCGACCTGGTACCCGGCGACCATGGCGGCGTAGTCCCCCCGATAGGCGCCGGATTTCCGGACGAGCCGGGTGAGCCGCTGCGAGTCGACGGCGGTGGCGCGTCGGATGGTGATGTCGGGCATGGAGCGAGTATAGGGGCGGGCCTGGCTAGTGGTCCTTACCCCCCCTTGAGGGGCATTCGCCCGTCCGGGGCCGCGCGGCGCGCCGGACGTCCGCCCCCCTTGCGACACCCCCGGGGACGGGTGCGCCGCGGCGGGTCAGCGGGGGGTGGCGCAGGAGGCGAGGTCCTCCGGCGTGACGCCGTCGAGGCGGGCGGCGAGGGCGTCGAGCCTCGCCCGCAGTGCGCGGATCTCGTCCAGGCCGAGGCCGGTCGCCGCAGCGATCCGGCGCGGAACCCCGAGCGCCGCCCCTCGCAGGGCGGCCCCGTCGCCGGTGAGGCGCACGGTGACCGACCGCTCGTCCTCGGGACTGCGGTGCCGCTCGACGTATCCGGCCGCCTCAAGGCGCTTGAGCAGCGGCGACAGGGTTCCCGAGTCGAGCCGGAGCCGCTCGCCGATGCCCTTCACGGACAGTTCGCGGTGCTCCCAGAGCACGAGCATGACGAGGTACTGGGGATACGTGAGCCCGAGTTCCTTGAGGGCCTCGCGATAGACGCCGTTGAAGGCACGGGTCGCCGCGTGGAGCGAGAAGCAGATCTGGTGGTCGAGCCGGAGGAAGTCCTCGTCCGGGACCGTGTCGAGCGTCTCCATGGCTCCAGGATACGCGAGCCCCTTGATGCGCGATTAAGTTGTGCACAATCAAATTGTGCGCTATCAATGAACGCAGCCGCACCGGACCCCGGCGCGGCCACACCGGGACGCCTCGGGACCGGGACCCAGAAGCCAGGAGGACGGAAGACCATGGACGCGATCTACACCGCTGTCGCCACCGCCAACGGACGCGAGGGCCGCGCCGTCAGCTCCGACGGCCACATCGACCTCCCCCTCGCCCACCCGCAGGCCCTCGGCGGCAACGGCCAGGGCACCAACCCGGAGCAGCTCTTCGCCGCCGGGTACGCGGCCTGCTTCACCAGCGCCATGGGCCTGGTCGCCCGCCAGGAGAAGATCGACATCTCGGAAGCCTCCGTCACCGCCGAGGTCTCCATCGGCAAGGACCCCGCGGACGGCGGTTTCGGCCTGGCCGTCGTGATGCGCGCCGAGTTCCCCGACCACCTCCAGGGCGAGGCGGGCCTCGCCCTGCTGGAGAAGACCCACGCGTTCTGCCCGTACTCGAAGGCGACCCGCGGCAACATCCGGGTCGAGCTCGTCGTGGAGTAGTTTTCTGTTGGTTCTCATCCGCCCCTGGGGGTCATCGACCCACCAGGGGCGTTCGGTTGTGAGTTTTCACGTTCGGGCACGGGGGATTCGTCTGCCGTACGACGGGCAGTCATGGGACGGCCGCCGAGCAGTGGTCCACGGGCGCTCTCCTTGGGGCGCCCGTCGGCCGGTCCGGCCGGCCACCGCGCGACCGCACCCGCACGGCACAGGCACCCGCACGTCCACCGCCCGTACTCACACCGGAGGAGAAATCCCCCCATGGTCGACCTCAATCGCCGCCGGTTCCTTCAACTGACCGGCGGCGCCGCCGCGCTCACCCTCCTCTCGGAGAGCATCGCCCGCGCCGCCGCGATACCGGCGCAGGGTTCCACCGGGACGATCCAGGACGTCGAGCACATCGTCGTCCTGATGCAGGAAAATCGTTCCTTCGACCACTACTTCGGGTCGATGAAGGGCGTACGGGGCTTCGGCGACCCGCGTCCCGTGACGCTGCCCAGCGGGAAGTCAGTCTGGAACCAGGCCGACGGCAAGAAGGTCACGCTCCCCTTCCGACCGTCGAGCGACCAGCTCGGCATGGAGTTCCTCCAGGGCCTCAACCACGACTGGGCGGGCGGCCACAGGGCCTTCAACGGCGGCAAGTACGACCAGTGGGTGCCGGCCAAGACCAAGGCCACGATGGCGTACCTCACCCGCGAGGACATCCCCTTCCACTACGCACTCGCCGACGCCTTCACCATCTGCGACGCGTACCACTGCTCGTTCATCGGCTCCACCGACCCCAACCGCTACTACCTGTGGAGCGGGCACACCGGCAACGACGGCACCGGCGGCGGCCCCGTCCTCAACAACGCCGAGGCGGGCTACGGCTGGACCACCTACCCGGAGCGCCTGGAGTCGGCCGGGATCTCCTGGAAGATCTACCAGGACATCGGCGACGGCCTGAACGCCGCCGGTTCCTGGGGATGGATCAACGACGCCTACCGGGGCAACTACGGCGACAACTCGCTCCTCTACTTCAACGCCTACCGCAACGCCCAGCCCGGCAACCCCCTGTACGACAAGGCCCGCACCGGCACCAACGCCAAGGCCGGCGAGGGCTTCTTCGACATCCTGCGCGCCGACGTCCAGGCCGACCGGCTGCCCAGGATCTCCTGGATCGCGTCCCCGGAGGCCTTCACGGAGCACTCCAACTGGCCCTCCAACTACGGCGCCTGGTACATCTCCCAGGTCCTGGACGCACTGACCTCGAACCCGGACGTGTGGGCGCGGACCGCCCTGTTCGTCACCTACGACGAGAACGACGGCTTCTTCGACCACGTGGTCCCGCCGTACGTGCCCGGTTCGGCGGCCCAGGGCCTCTCCACCGTCCCGACCGCACTCGACCACTTCCCCGGCAGCATCGGGTACACCGCTGGTCCGTACGGCCTCGGCCCCCGCGTCCCGATGATCGTCGTCTCCCCGTGGTCCACCGGCGGCTACACCTGCTCCGAGACCTTCGACCACACCTCGGTCATCCGCTTCATGGAGAGCCGCTTCGGGGTGCACGAGCCCCAGATCTCCCCCTGGCGGCGGGCCGTCTGCGGCGACCTGACCTCGGCCTTCGACTTCACCCGCAGCCAGACCCAGCCGGCAGCGCTGCCCTCGACCGACGGGTACTACCCGCCGGACCGCAACCGCCACCCCGACTTCCCGGCCACCGCACCCAAGGTCGGCACGATGCCGCGCCAGGAGCCCGGCGCCAAGCCCACCAGGCCGCTGCCGTACGCCCCGTACGTGGACGGCGCCGCCGACACCTCGGCCGGCACCTTCCGCCTCTCCTTCAGCGGCGGCCCCGACGCGGGCGCCCAGTTCTACGTGACCTCGGCGAACCGCACGGACGTCCCCTGGACCTACACGACGGAGGCGGGCACGTCGATCGCCGACACCTGGAACACCAAGTACTCCAAGGGCCTCACCGACCTCACGGTCCACGGCCCCAACGGCTTCCTCCGCCACTTCCGCTCCCCCGGCAGGACCGCGGTCCCCGAGGTGACGGCCCGCCACGACGCGGCCACCGGAAACCTGGACCTCGTCCTCACCAACGCGACGAACACGAGCGCCGCACTCACCCTGACCCACGCCTACGGGGCCGCCCCCCGGGCGATCACCGTCCCGCCGGGCGCCACCGTCACCCACACGATCGAGCTGACGGCCTCGGCCCGCTGGTACGACGTGACGATCACGACCTCCTCGCACGGCGACTACCTCCGCCGCCTCGCGGGCCACGTGGAAACGGGCGCACCTGGCATCACGGACCCGGGCATCCTGACCTACTGAGCCCCCGTCCGGTCCCGGCCCTCCCCGGGGCGGCCGGGACCGGACGGCACGGAGCCCCCTAGGGTGGAGCACCGTGAGCACCTGGCAGATATCCGAGGCAGAGGGCGGCGGCCTGGCCGCACGGTGGTGGCAGTGGGCCCTGTCCGCCCCCGACGACGCGAGCCCGGTCGCCGACCTGACCGGCGAACACGCGGGCTGGCGGCAGGCCGAGGACGTGTGGTTCCTCGCCGGCACCTACGGCGGGCAGGTCGTCCGCCGCTGCGAGATCCCCTCCGACCGCCCGGTCTTCTTCCCGATCGTCAACGTCCAGCACACCAAGCTGCACTCCCGCACACCGCTGACCCTCGGCGTGGCACGGGCCGACGCCCATCTGAACGGCGTGCCCCTCCCCCTGCGCGAGTTCACCGCCCCGCCGTTCCGCGTGGGCCTGCGCATGCACCTCGCCTGGGGCATCTGGACGGGCTTGGGCCCCCTGACCCCGGGCCAGTACGTGCTGGAGATCAAGGCCAGGACTACGAGCGGCTTCTGGGTGGACACGACCTACCACCTCACGGCGGTGACCGGCTGACCCGGCACCACCGAAAAGCCCCGAACCGCCGGGCCGCCGGGTCGGCCCGGCGAGCAAGTGTGCCCTGCTCCTCCGCCGTCATCGACCGCCCCAAAGGCCAGCCCGGCCTCGAACTGCACGACGGCAGAACCCCCGCCGGAGTCTTCGCCCGCACCGGACGACGACTCCTCGCCCTCGGCACGAAGGAGCGGTCCAGGCAGGGGATCGACGGAGGGAACGGCAGCCGTGCGCCCGATGTGATGCGCTCGGGTGACCTCGGCGTGTCGTTCCCCTGCCGTAGGTCCCACCGGCTGCACCGTGGAGGCGATCGAGGGAAGACAAAACCTTCCTGCCTCCACGGCACCGTGGTGGGGCGGGTGGGACTCGAACCCACGGCCGACGGATTATGAGCCCGATCAAGATCGCGGGGCGCGCACGCTGGGTGACCAGTGGTGGAGCGGGTCGCGGGGCCGGCGGGTGGCGAATGGCGTTCGACCTGTGCTGTTTCTCGTGTCAGGTTGTGTCACTCCATGCGTGGACCATGCCGGACGGTTACAGACAGTCCTTCCCCAGAGCTTCCTCGGGACGCCCGAATCGGCCCGGTTTCCTCGCCGCTTCCTCGGGCTCCCGCCCTGAGCGCGGCTGGGCGGAGCAACGTCGATTCTGGTCGAGGCGGATGCACACGTCACGGGCTTGAGCGCGAAAGTGGCGAGCATCGGAGTCCGCTTCCCAGGAATACGGAGAGCGGCCCTGCGGGCACTGACCCGCGACACCCTGCCGCGGGTTCAGAAGGTGATCACCGGCCGGATGGAGAAGTCCTCGTAGAGATCTTCACCGTCCGGGCTGTACACGAGCTCAGCCATGGCGGGGTTGCGGTTGGCGGTAGCCAGGGGAAGCCAGGCCAGCACGCTGCCGTACCCACCGCACACCGACTCGCCGCCGTCACCGCCGTGCACCGCGGTGACGTCGCTCGTCAGCTCCGCGTCGTACGTGTCGTGAGCGATGCGCAGGCCGAAGGCGTTGAGCTGGTTCTGCGGTCCGGTGCGATCCCCGTAGGGAATGCGGTCGAGGGGGCATTCGTCGCCCCAGCGGAACAGGGTGCCGGCGGCGGCGCCGCAGGCGTGCTCCCACTCATCAGAGCTCGGCATACGCAGGCCGCGCGCCGTGAGGACGGCCGGCATGTCCGCAGGCGGCTCGGTCAGGTTCTCAGCCTCCACGGCCATGAGCACGGTAGCCAGGGTGACATTCCGGCGCGGGCTGAGTATCTGCGCGAGGTGAGCGCGCAGATCGGGGCCGTAGCCGAAACCCTGCTCCAAGCTTCTTGCGAAGTCAGCGGTCTGCTCGGGAGTCGGCTGCCACGTGTCGAGGTCGAATCCGACCGTCACAGTGCCGCCGGGAATCAGAGCGAACTCCTGACCCTCCCGCTCGATTCGGACGCGGTGCAGCGGAGCCCCAAGGTGCTCGATGGTCTCGACGGAGGTCACGTGACCCTCCACCAGGTCAGCGGCCTCCTGGGCGATGCGACGTGCGGAGGGCAGGTCGAGGGACCGCCACTGGTCGAGACTGAGATCAGCGAGAGACATGGGCCGAAGTGTTCCACCGAGGTCCGACATTCCTTCGGGCACCAACCGCTGAGCGTGCTTCGGTCTCCCCCGAAGTGGATCGACTTTCGGTCAATTGCTTCCGGTGATGGGGGCATTCCCAGTGGTGACAGGGGGTGATGAGAATGGAGCCGTACACCGCCATGCGTCCCACCAGCGGGGCGCATCGTCGTCGGGCTCGTCCGGGCTGGCGAAGTGGAAGGGAACGCCGCAGCGTTCAGCGAGGGCGCTGCCGATGGCGGAGGCTTCCTCAGCCTCGGGCCATGGCGGGACCTGCCCGTTGAAGACGCGGATGTCCGTGCCGTGCCGGTAGACATCGAGCGTGACTTCGCCCTGTGGGTTCTTCAAGATGGCCTGAAGGAGGACCATCCAGCCCGTCGTGTCGCCGTCCCAAATCGCTTCGATGGCGGCGAGGCGTCCCGGCACGCGGTGGGTCAGGGCGATGCCGAACGCCTCGACGCACACGTCACGATCGATCTCCTGGGCGGTGCGATCGCCGTACTCAAGGGTGTCGTACTCGTCATCGAGTTCGGCGAGCCGCGCCACCAGCGGCAGTCGGTGGCTGAAGACCGTGTGAACGCGCCAGGCCAGATCTCTGGGCGTCATTCGCTTCCGCAGTGCGTCAGCTACGACGGCGACTGCCGCAGCGTCGTCGCTGGCGTCGCTCTGTGGCGCGGGTTCGGGCAGACCGAGCTCCGAGGTGACTGCCGGCAGAAGTTCGCGTACCTCGTAGTCTGCCTCTCGCACCGGTACACCAGCGAGGATCTGAAGTGTTGGGCTGTCCAAGCCCTCTACGAGAGCCGTGCATGCCGCGTCCACGACCTCGGTCGCGCTGGCCTCCCCTATGCCCCACAGGGCGATGACGTCCTGGAACCGGTCGCGCGGCGAGTCTGGTATCACGACCGCATCATGGCACCTGGGATAAGCGGAAGGGCGGCCAGGACAGGGAGTCCTCGCCGCCCTCGCAGGTGGGTAGGTCAGTCGCCGCTCAGCGCCGGCGAAGCAGCCGGTCTTTCCATTTGCGGCGCCGCGCGCGGGCGAGCTGCGCACGGAGATCGGCTACCTCGTCCAGGAGGAGGTCGACGCAGGTGCGGGCCTCGGCGATGAACTGGGCGTCCGCCTCGGCGCCGGCCAGCGCTTCGGCGTCTCCCTCGTGGGCGACGTCCACGGAGGCGACACGGTCATCGTTGCTGTCGACGATGAGCAAGCTGGTCACGCCGTCCTCAATGTCGATCCTGATGACGCCCCAGGGGCCGGGGAGGGCATTGTCGCGCAGGGCGGCGATGGCGGCGAGCTGTTCAGCGGTGAGCACCGTCGGCCTCCTCGCCAGTGTCGGACGCGGTGGGCGCGACGTAGCCCCGGCAGCCGCAGTACTCGTAGCACCCGGAGTCCTCAGGGGCGGTGCGCGGAGTGGTCTGGTGGACGCCGCGGGCGTGGCCGCAGCCGGGGCGGGCGCAGTGGGGGTGGTGCTGGTTGTCGTGGCGGTGGGCGGAGAGGCCGATGTCGTGGATGGCCTCGCCGGTGGCGCGGGTGGGTTCGGTGTCGGCGTAGCAGCCGGCCCAGCCGCGGTCGTGGTTGAAGGCGAAGGTGCCAGCGAAGACGAGGGCACCGCAGCGGCCGCAGCGGTACCGAGGGTGGCCGTGTTCGTCGGGCGGGATGGGCTCGCCCGTACAGCAGTCGATCTTCAAGGACTCGCGATAGGCGGCGTGGCGGGCGGCTCGGGCGTCGCGTTCGGTCTCGCGGGCGGAGCGGCGGTCCATGGCGGCCTGCCTCTCTCCGAAGAGGTCGAGTTGTGTCATGACAGATCTTGAGCTTTCCAACAGGTCAGAGGCGCGGGGCGGTCCGTTGATCGCCCCGCGCCCCGAGGTTGATCAGTTACTGGGGGCGGCTTCGGCCGTCTTCTGCGCCTGCGTCGTCTTGACGCGGCGGGTCCGGCGTGCGGGCTCCCGCTTCTTCGGCTCGGGGGCTGTCGTGGACGGCTGGGCCTTCTTGGCCGTCCGGCTCGCGGTCCGCTTCGGCGGGGTCTCGGCAGCCGCTTCGCTCGGCGTCGCCTCGGTGGCCGCCGCGCGGTCGGGCTTCTTGGGAAAGGCGCGCAAGGCCGGGCGCTTGCCGCCGAAGGCCGACAGGAGCCGGGTGCGGATGTCCTGCGCCGTGGTCTCGGCGGGCGGCTTGTCGGTGAAGCAGACGCCGACGTTGTAGCGGATGCCGGGGGTGAGGAACGTGAGGGAGTCGGCGTACGACTCTGCGTCCCTGTCGCCCTCCTCGAACTCGCGGCGCGGCACATCCAGCGCCCAGGTCTGGACGGCCTCGCCCCGCCAGAGGTACCTGATGCCGATGCGGCGGCCGTCGGGGTGCGCGAGGTACGCGGACGGACCCGGGTCGGGCTTGCTGTCGGTGTCGACGGCCCAGTCGTCGCCGAGTCCGCCGGCGGTCGCGGCGGCGAACTCGGGGAAGTCCGTGGGAGGGAGGCGCCGCTTCTTCGGCGGCTCCGTGTCCTTGGGGTTGGTCGGCTTCGTCGAGCTCACGTGATGTCGTCCTTCCTGATGGTGTGCGGTGAGTGCGGCGTTCATGCCGCGGCTCCTTCGAGGAGCTGGTCGAGGGCGCCGAGGAGTCGGCGGGCCTTGCGCTCGAACAGGGCCTGTTCCACGACCGCGTTGCGGTGCTGGATGACGGCGGTGCGTTGGGCGAGGGCCTCGGAGAGGCCGGCGTCCTCGGTGGCGAGGGAGTTCGCGCACCAGATCGCCGTCTTGGGGCCGAGGTCCCAGACGATCGCGTTGACGGCGGCGCAGGCGGTGGCGAGGCGGTCGATATCGTTGCCGAGCCAGGTGTAGTCGTGCGGGTTGAGGCCGCGGTCGCGCAGGGCCTGGGCGACGGAGCGGAACATGCCGCCGCTGCCGAGAGCCGGTTCGCGGATGGTGAGTCCGTGGGTGGTGTCGCGGATGAGGATCTCGGCCATGAGGTCGGAGACGGACGCTGGGGTGTGGTACTCGCCGCGCCACTTCTTGTCGCTCTTGTGGCGCAGGCCCGTCAGGAGCGGGCTGAGGACGTCAGCCTCCGACCGCTCGTACGGGTCGTCGTCGGCGGTGAGGTCGAACAGCCCGTTGTAGATCGCCGTGTGGATGACGGCCTGGACGGCACGGAGCTGGTGTTCGTCAGGGTCCTCCTCAACCCAGTCGTGGAGCGGGCGCGCGACCTCGATGAGGTCGGGGCGGCTCAGCCACTGGGTGCCCCAGATCTCCCGGAGGAGCTGTGGGAGTTGGGCGAGTTCGAGGGTGAGGAGCCAGTCGGCGACGAGCGGTTCCCGGAAGAAGGACAGCGCGGCGATGGTGCCGATGGGGACGTCCATGCGGTTGCCGCCGTAGTGGCTGAACCAGGCGGCGATGACGTTCTCGGCGACTTCGACGGCGTGGCGGTGTGGGTCGCCCGGGAAGGTCTTGCGCTTGCGGCGTTGGGCGGCGGTAGTCGGGCGCGGCCGAGTAGCTTCCTGCGCGCGCTGCCTGGTGCGCTCTTGGAGCTTCTGCTCCACCTCGCCGAACAGATCGAACTGGACCACGTCGCTCACCGCCCCGCCGCGAACGGGTGCGAGGGCGCGCCAACGGGTGCGGGAACGGGGCCGGCCTGGAGGATGGTCGTGGCTCGGTCGGCGCGCTCGACGTAGAAGGCGCGGTCGGCTTCAAGGCCCCGCATGCGCTCCTCGTGCTGGGCGATGAGTTCGCCGTACCGGTGCAGGGCCTGTGGCGCGCAGAGGTGTTCGTGGGCGCGGCGCAGGTCCGGGGTCCAGGGTTGGGCGAGCCAGTGGCGGGCGAGGGCCGACACGATGGCGGTGGTCCGGCGAGCCACGCCGTTCGGTACGCGCACGGGGGCGCTGATGACGAGGCGGTACGGGCGCAGTCGTAGTGCGCGGGCGTCGAGGACGGTGCGGGTGAACGTTTCAGCGCCGGCGAGCGTGAGGCCGAGGACGATGGGGGCCTCGTCCATCCGGAAGCCGATCGATCCGGCGCCGTACGCGACATGGAGGAGCTCTTCGGTGGGGTCCTGGTCGGCGTCGGGATGGTGGTCGGGGTCCCAGCCGAGGGTGAAGGTGCCGATGTCGGTGACGCGGTAGACCGCGTGGCCGGTGTCGAAGTCGGCGTACTCGGCGACCTCGAGGGCCGGTCCGCTGCCGACGGTGAAGGTGAGCACGAGGGTGCCCTTTCTGACGGTTTCAGGCATGAGTGGGTCAGGGGCCGGCCGATGTCGTGTGCTCGGCCCCCTGGTGTGGTGCGGGTGGCTGCGGCTATCCGTGCTCGGCGCGCCAGCCGTCGACGTACGTCCCGACCTCCTCGACGAGGGGTTCGAGGGACATGTCGCCGGGCGGCTCGCCCTCGGGCGTCGTGGTGTCGTAGACGACCCGGCTGGTGCCGTAGGCGTTGTCGATGTGCACGGCCTTCCAGCCGCCGAGCTCGCCGCGGTCGTCGTGCCACGGGAGCGAGTAGCGACCGGCGATCGAGACGTACTGCTCGCCGTCGTCGGTGAGGGGGACGGTCACGGTCAGCTCGTTGCCGGGCCAGTCGATGCCGACGTCAGAGCAGTGCTGTTCGAGGGCTTCGATGACGTCGGCGTACAGGGCGCGGGCCTTCTCCTCATCGGCGCGGCGAAGGAGTTGGACGGCGCTGAGGTAGTGGAGAGGCTTCGCTCTGCCTCCCCCGAGGCCGAGGGTGGTCGTGGCGTTTCCGCTCATGCTGAAGGTCTCTTTCGCTTGTGGATGGGCGTTTCGTGGTCGTCTCCGGTGGCCGTCTCGCACACGGCGCCGGAGGGGTGTGGCTACTCCTCGGCCAGGCACACGGGGCCGTTGAGCGGGCCTCGGTCGAGCTCGTCGGCGATGTGCGGGGGAACGCGGGTCGCCTGGGTGGCGTGGAGGGTGAGTTCGCCGCTCACGAAGTCGACGGCGACGGTGCCGTCGGGCTCGACGCGGGTGACGCGTCCGTACAGCGGCTGCTCGGGGTGTCGGACCCAGTCGTGGACGGCAAGTGGCGGGAGGTGCAGCGGGCACCGGCCCCGGTCTCGGAGGGAGAGATGCGGGGCCGACGGGTGCCAGCAGGGCTGGCCGTCGGGGCGGGGGTGCTCGCAGCCGCGGGCGATGTGGCCGTAGCCGTCACAGCGGATCAGGGCCGGGCTCGGCCACGGTTCGCGGGCGCGTACGACGGCGAAGGTGACGGCGCCGTGCGGACCCTGGTCGTGGTGGGCGACGTACTCGATGGTCAGGCCGATGACCATGGGCCAGGTCTGGAGCACGTTCGCGGCGATCGTCTGGGCGTGTACGGCGGGGACGGCGGGCGCGGGCACGCCAGCGATGGTCAGGGGCATGACACTCACTCCTCGCCGGTGCCGGTCTTCGGGAGCAGCAGGTACGCGCTCTCCTCCGAGGGGCCACCGAACCGCGTCAGGTACCGCGCCCGCAGGTGCGGCAGGCAGTGGATCTGCCAGATGAGCCCCTGGATGATCCGCCCCGTCTCCTCTGGCCACAGCGGCTGGTCGGGCTCGACATGGACTGTGGGACCGATCCCCGTGGGGCCGACCGCGGTCACGCCGGCGACGCGGGGTCGGATGGGCGAGAGGTCGACGGTGAGCAGGCCCGCGTCGGGGTGGTGCGCGCGGACGAGGTCGGCGATGCGCGCGGCGCGGTCGGCGGGCGGGATGTCGAGGACCCAGCGTTTGCCGGGCAGTGTCTGGGGTCGTACGGCGCTCGAGGCGACCGAGTCGAGTCGGTCGAGGGCGTACGTGAGGTCGTCGCCGATCTCGCCCGGGTCGAGCCCGGCGATGGTGGCGCCGCCTCCGCGTACGTCCAGGAACAGCTCCTCGGTGCCGCCGTCGTGGGTGACCCACAGGCCATCCAGCTCGATCAGACCGTCGGGAGTGGCGTGGACGAAGCTGAGGTGCGTGGTCTGGGGGTACGCCTCGACGACGCGCGCCGCGATGTAGTCAAGCATCGCGACCTCGTACCGGGCCTGGACGTGGTCCATCGCACGGACCGCGTGGTCGAGGTGGCGCCGGGCGTCGGTGGTTCGGGGCTCTTCGTTTTCGGTCGTGTCGGTCATGGAGATTCCTTGAAATTCCTCTGCGGTCAGGACGCGTACGGGAAGACGAGCTGCCACAGCTGGCCCTCGTGCTCGGAGGCGAGGTCCACGCACGGGGTGAGGTGGCGGCTGCGCAGGTGCGGCAGGGCGTAGAGCTGGCCGAGGTGGCGGGCGAGTTCGTGGGAGACCTCGTGCGGCCACGGGTTGTCCTCGTTGTCCGGCTCGCAGCGGGGGCACGGGATGCGGAGCGTCTCGCCGTCGCTGAGCACGAGCTGCTCGAAGCCGACGCCGATGCGCCCGTCGCGCGACTCGAAGCGGCAGATCAGCGACTCGGCGGCGGGGACGTGGCCGCGGACGGTCGTGGCGATGGTGCCCGCGCGGTCGGCGGGCGGGAGGACGAGCCAGCGTCGCCGGTCGCGGTACTCGGGGACGGGGTGCGGCTCGACGACGCCCCAGTGCTGGAGGAACGAGCCGGTCATCGCGCGGTCGAGGTCGCTGACGAGCTCGTCGATGTCGAGCGGTCCGTCCCGCCACGCCTGCTCCGTGTCCTCGTACGGGTCGTACAGGAGCCGGCAGGTGCCGATCGCGGACTCCTGGTCGCCCCAGACACCGTGCAGCTCGACGTCGCCGTCGGCGTCGAGGCCGATCTCCAGGTACGCGGCCTCGGGGTGGGCCAGGCGTACGCGGGCGGCGATGTCGTCGTGGATCGCGAGGAAGAGGGTCTGACCCGCCTCGACGTAGGTGGTGGCGAGTTCGTTGAGCGGGAGCTCGGTGGGGCGGCGTTGCTGGTCGGTCATGATCGCTCCTTACGGGTGGGGTGGATCGGGTGCGTCAGCGGGTGCGACGGCGCAGGACGATGGCGGTCGCGTTGTCCGGGCCTTCGGTGCTGGCGGCGGCGAGGAGTTCGGCGCCCTCGTACGGGTCGTCGCACTGGAGCGCGGCGACGAGGGTCCGGTGCTTGGCGATCCGGCTGATGCCGTCGGTGCAGAGCAGGACAGCGGTGGTGCCGTGCACGGGCAGGGAGGTAGTCACGAACTCGTGGCGTGCGACGGTCCGCGTGACCCTGCGGTCGTAGAGCGGCAGCGGGGCGCGCTGCCTGGTGTGGCGGCGGATGTGCTCGCCGAGCGAGTGGTCGTATGTGACGCGCTGGAGTTCGCCGTCGGTGGTGAGGGCGTAGGCGCGGCACAAGCCGGCCCAGGCGAACCGGATACGGCTGTGGGCGGGGTCGAAGAGCGTGGTCACGATGGACGCGTCCGCGCGGATGCCGCTGGCGACGAGCTTGCTGCGGGCGGCGAGGCAGCCGAACTCGGGCATGGACGCGAGCGCGGTGGTCGCGGCCGTGTCGGCGGTGAGCTCGGCGACCTCGGACGCCGCGCCGGTATCGCCGATCCCGTCGGTGACGGCGACGGCGAGGCGGCCGGTCGCCCGGTCGCCGCCGACGGAGAACGCGTCCGCCTGCACTTCACGGCGCCCTTGTCGTTGCGCGCCGCCCACGCGCCAGAGCGTTCGGGGCATGGTGAGACTCCTTCTGCGTATGGGGATGTTGGGGAGCGATCCGCCCGGGGCCGGCCGCTCGCACCGGCGCGGCCCCTGGCGGGGTGCGGTGTTATGGGGCGGCGGGGACGGTGACGGCCTGGGCGACGGTGAACTGCCCGCAGGAGCCGAAGCGTTCGTGCAGGGTGTGCTCCCGTTCCCACTGGCCGCAGCGGAGACAGGTCGGCTGGACGTGTCCGGGCGCGGGCCTCGCGACGTACGCGCCCGGCCGACGCCCGTCGGTGAAGACGACGACTCCGGTGGCCTCCTCCAGGCTCGCGGCGCCGCCGCGACTGGGCCGGGTGGCCTCGCCGAGGGCCCGGCGCAGCAGGGCTCCGGACCAGTCGAAGCCGGGGCCGCTGCTCTCGGCGCGCGGGTCCTCGTGGCTGACGCGGTACGCGGGGAACCCGGCCTCCTCGGGTTCGGCGAGGGGGCGGGCCCAGAACTGGACGGGGCGGTCGTCGTCGTGCCGCTCGGGGGTCGGGGCGACGGCGGAGACGACGCGCACGATCGTGTCGATGTCGATGTCGTCGCCGCCGAGTCCGGCCTGGCGGGCCGCGCGGCCGCAGAGTTCCTTGAAGCCGGAGACGCCGTAGGCGGCGAGCCATCGGTCCGGCGTGAGCTCCCGGCCGAAGCTCGCCCGGAAGTCGTCGCGGTCGCGGCGCTGGACGGCGGCGATGACGCCGACCACGCGGTCGATCACGTCCGGGGCGATGCCGTGTTTGGCGGCCTCGTCGTGGAGTAAGCGCTCACGGGTGTGCTGGTCCACTTCTCTCTCCTTCGTGGATGCCGGGCCCCGGTGGCGCCAGGGCCGTGGCGGGTGGGGCGCTACGGGGCGACGACCGGGCGCCGTTCGGCGAAGTGTTCGGCCGCGATGCCGTGCAGGACGTCGAGCCGGGCCGACAGGCGCCGACCGAGCGTGCGGTCGTGCACGTCGACGCCGCTGTCGTGGCTGACGGACTCCAGGCACCAGCGGCGGTGGCCGTCGCCGAGCGTGAAGTCGTACAGCTCGCCGGGGCGGGGGCCGCGCAGGGTCAGGACACGCACGCGCCTGCCGTCGCAGGAGGCGCGGAGGGCCGGCGGGCCCTGGACGCGGGCGGCGACGACTATCGCGACGATGTCGGACAGGGGGATGCTGCTCACTGGTTTCCTCGCACTCTGGTCGGGCGGTTCGAGAGAACCGCCACTAGCAAACGTCTGTCACCACACATGTCAGCGGGACAAGTGAGCCCCACTCGCCATCAGACGTCCCGATACAGGTCCCGACGGCCGGCGACCTCGCGCAGGGCGTAGACGACAAGCCGGCCCGCACCCTCGACGCCGAGGACCTCTTCGATGAACTCGACCGGGGTGACACTGCGCCCGGTCACATCACCGCAGGCGCGAGCGAGAGCGCCACTCAGGGTGCGCGCCAGCTCTTGAGCCTTGGCGAACTGCTGGGGCGTGACGCCCTGGACGGCGAGCCGGTCGGCGAGGACCTGCCGCTCGTCGGGGGTGAGTTCACGGAACATCGACCGAGACCTCCAAGGTGGGTTTTGATTGGTGACATTGATAACATTTTATCAATCTTGATCACTTTGCGTCAAGTGTCATTTATATCGCTTCCGGGGTCCGCTCCGTCTCACGGCCTCGCGCGCCGCCGAACGCGGACCGTCCATGGCACCCCGCTCCTCGAGTTCAGCGGCGCGAGCGCGCTGCGCCCGCTGCTCCTCGAACCACTGGCGATCCCGATCGCGTGCGCGCTGCTCCCTCTCGCGCTTGTCGCTGGCTGCAGCGGCAGCGCGACGGGCGCGCGGACTCGTGCCGCAGGAGCGGCAGTTGGCCGCTGGGGAATCCGGGTGCGCCGTGCAGCCGCCGGCCCCGTGGCGGCGGTCGCCATCCGCCGGGGGTAGGGGGTTGTTGATCTGGTGGTTACCTGACGGTTCCCCGGCCACTTTGGCCGGTTCCCCTGCCTGATCTGGCCGCAGGTCAGATTGACCGTCGGCCGATTTGGCCGCCTGCTTCGTCCGCTTTCCGCCACCACCCGTACTCCGGCGTTTCGCCGTTCCCTGTGGCGCGGGGCTGCCGCCGCTGGGGGTCGCCGTGGCCGACCGTGGTGGCGTCTGCGGACGCGGGGCGTGAATCGTGTAGCGGTTGCTGGTGCGCCGCCCGTTCGAGAACCGGGCGTGGGACACGATGTACCCCTCCTGCTCAAGCCACTCCAGGTGCCGGCGTACAGTCCGCTCCCCCTGGCTCGTCTTCACCGCCAGGGTCTCCTGCCCCGGGAAGCAGGACCAGGACTCGTCGGCGAAGTCGCAGAGCGCGAGCAACACCAGCTTCGCGCCAGGCTTGGAGATGTTCTGGCGGAAGGCCCATGCCATGGCCTCGATGCTCACCTGTCGCCCTCCTCCACTCCCGTCTTCCAGGCCGCTCGCCAGCGGGTGACGGTGCGGGGCTCCATGCGAAGCCGCTCGGCGATCTCGTCGGCCCCGAGTCCGCTTCGGGTCATCAGCCGTGCGGCGAGGTGCTGCTCGGCCTCGTTGAGGAGAGGGAGCGGCAGGTCATCGTTCACGACCCGCTCGACGGCGAGGAAGTCGACTCCGGGCACGCCGGTGGCCGTGGTGCTGACGTAGACGCGGCCAGCGGCCTCGCGGGCGGGGGCGGTGCCGCCGATGCGGTACGAGGAGGCCACGGCGCGCAGCCGGGGGTGGATGTGGATGGTGGGCACGCTCACTCCTCGTCCCAGGTGCCGCTGGGCGGAGTGAACGGCCCGCCATCACCTTCCAGAACGGACAGGGCCTGTCCTGCCAGTCCGTCGCACAGGAGGCGGGTGGCCTCGGCGTTGATCTGCTCCAGGGCGGCGGCGAGCGATCGAGCGCGGTCGCGGTCGGCGATGGCGTGGGCGGCCTTGGTCTGCCAGCCGGTCGTCTCATCCCGCAGCTGGGCGCCGATGGGCAGGATGACCTTCATGACGGAGTCGGCGACGTCGGCGGCGTGATCCGCGTACGCCATGCGCGGCCAGTCGGTGGTGAGCGTGTCGATCAGCCGCTGCCTGACGGCGTCCGCGGTCAGCGGGCGGGGTGGCTCGTCCGGGCCGGTGATCTCCACCGGCCCGTCCAGAATGGCCACGAGGTGGAGCAGCAACGCGATGACGTCGGTGTCGATGGTGTCGTCGGTCGTGAAGCCCGCAATCGCGTGCAGCGCCTCCTCGATACGCGCCCAGGCGCCGAGCAGGGCCGCGCTGGACGCCTCCTGGTTGGTGATGTCGGGCAGGGCGACGCGATCGCCGTACGCGTGGGCCGGGATGTCCGCGAGGCACTCGCGGGGCATGGGTGTGAACACGGTTCCCCCTCCATGGGTGTGTCCGGGTGAGCAGGTACGTCGGGCCGGAGCCACCAGCGGGCTGATGGCCCTCGGCAGGTGGCCGGGTCAGTCCGCCTCGGGGACGCGGGAGACGCCGATGGTGCGCGAGGTCCGCCCGCCGGAGCGCATCGGGATGTCGACGCCGAGTCCCTCGAGAATCCGGGTCATCGCCTCGGGGTCGGGCTCGGGCGGGCGCGGCTTGTCGCCGGACCAGGAGAGCTTGAAGGCGCCGTACGTGCCGGGATCGGCGGCGTCCAGCGTCTTGCGCGCCTTGGCCTTGCGCTTCTTCGCGGCACTCTCCACCTCCGCGGCGTCCGCGTAGGCACTCAGCGCCTCGGTGATGGCCGCGGAGTCCTCGGCGAGGATGGTCTGCGGGGCGCGGTCGTCGGAGAGCCGGTCGAGGCTCCAGCAGGCCGTCTTGAACGGGCAGTTGTCGCAGATGATCGAGAGCCCGGGGCCGTCGAGGTCGCGCGGCATGGCCTCGGGCTCGGCGCTTGCCAGGACGTCCTCGGCCCACGCCAGGGCCTGCTTCGTGACGTCCTCGTCGTACGCCCGCTGCTGGACGACGACCTGCCCGTACTCGCGCCCCACGTACCGGAGCCGTACGACGTCGACCGGCAGCGGCTCGCCGGCGGGCAGATCGGGGTGCTCCTTGAGCCCGCCGGTGCGCAGCAGGTGCGCGTACAGGTGCACCTGGAACCACTCGGCCTGGCTGGGTCCTTGGCGTACGACGACGTCGAGGGCGCGGGTGCTCTTGGTCTTCACGTCCTCGACGACGCCCACGTCGGTGGCCGGCCTCGCGGTGCGGTGCGGCTCGGCCGCGAGCTTCACGTGGTCCGGCGCCCAGTAGGCGTCGGCGTGTCCGAGGATCACGCCGTCGGTCAGTTCCAGCTCGGTCCAGGCGCCGTACTGCTCACGCAGGACGCGGAGGATGCCCTCGTGCAGCCAGGTGCCGAGGATGGCGGCGTGCATGTTGTCGGCGAGGTCCGTCGGCCAGGTGCCGTGGACCTCGTACGCGGCCCGACACCGACACAGCCCGATCGATGAGGGGCCGAGAAGGCGCTGCCGCGAGCGCGGACGGGCGCGGTCGTCACGGTGCGCGCCCTTCCAGAGGTCGGGTACGGGGACGCCGACGCGCCCCGTGATGCTGTCGGTGGTCATGTTGTTCTCGCACTCTGTTGGAAGGCCGGGAGGCCCTACGGGGCCGAGTCGGCCTTGCTCCGGGCGGACTTGCGAGGTGCCGGTTTCGCGGCGGTGGTCTTGCGCGCCGTGGTCTTCTTCGCGGCGGCCTTGCGCGGCGCCGCCTTCTTGGCCGGGGCTTCGGTGCTGGCCGGGGCGGGAGTACCGTCGCCGGACCTGAGCGCGTCGCGGAGGGTCCTGAGCTGCTCGGCGGTGGCGTCCTGGTAGGAGACGCCGAAGTCGTCGAAGCACCGGTCGTTGACGGCGTCGAACCCCATGCCGAGCCGGCTGGCCAACCGCTGCACTTCGGCGCGTACGGTGTCGAGTTCGGCGCGCGGATCGACGGGCGGCGCCCCGCTCCCCTCCGCTGGGGCGGCATCGATCGAGTCCTCAGCGGTGCCTTCGCCGAGGACCTCCGCGTCGGCCACGTCGCCGGTCGCCCCCGTGCCCGCCTGCTGGGGCCGTTCCGGCTGTGCCGCCGCCCCGTTCGTCAGCCGGGTGACGGCGGTCTCGACGCGCTCACGGGACTCCGCCGCGTCGGCCGCGTGCATCTCCTCGTCGACGTGGAGTCCGGACAGGTCCGCGGGGCAGGCCCGGCGCAGGGCGAGCGCCTCCGCGACCTTGCTCAGCTGGCTGGCGGGCATCTGCGGCCACAGCCCGCCGAGCTTGTACTCCTGGGCCTCGTAGTCCCACACCTTCGGCGCGTACTCCCGCCAGTGCGCCACGGCAGGGAAGCGAGCGTCGCCGCGCCAGACGACGACCCGGCACGCGGCCGGCGGCTCGTCCCGCAGCCACACCGCGTGCTCGCCGCCCTCGGCGTCGTACCAGACGAAGTCCTCGTACGCGATGGGCTGCGCGGCCCGGTCGGCGGCGCGGCGCGCGATCAGCCGGTAGCCGTCGATGCCGGTCTGGATGGTCCAGCGAATCTCGCCGCGCGACTTGCGCTTGATCATGTAGATCTGCCGGCCGAACGGGTCGAGCCCGGACGCCTTGCAGTAGTGGAAGAAGATCCCCAGCTGCGCCGGACTGGCCTCGGCCAGATCCGGGAACGCCGCGCGCAGCGCGCGCAACTGCTGGTCCTCGAACGCCTTCTGGTCCTCGCGGATCGCGAGCCAGGTGACCGGAGCATCGGCCACATCCCCTCCAAGCACTAAATTCCCTCCGATGACCCTCAACTGTCGCAACATATGTCACGATCAATTGAAGTTAATCAAAATCTATTTCACTTGATCGCGACCGTCAAGTTCTGAATATCGTTCACCATCGCCCGTACGCAGGCTGCGCAGCTGGAACACGCCCACCCACTCCGGATGCCGCGCACACAACAGCCGCGCATAGCGCGACGTGAAGTTGTTGTTCAGCCGGAACGGCTCACCATCCGCGACTTCCGGCGACGACCACCGAAGTTGCTCGAACAGCGCCTTCACACCGATACGCCCGCCGCCGGCCCCGATCCACTGAATCGCGAGTTCCTCAAGCGCCTCAAGAACCCACGGATTCGAGGCATGAAAGTCATCGAACCGCTCATCGATCGCGGAGCCGCCGCGCGGCCGATCCTCCGAATCGGAGCCACGCCGAGCTATCCCGAACGGCAACTCGGGCTGCTGGTACACGCGCCTCACCCCCATTTGCGACAATGCATCGTCTGAACACATGTCGACCCCAACCCTAGAGGTAAGGATCAAGGAGTGCGCGTCCGGGTCGGCACGATCGACCTCGTGACGGCGTGACGCACGGGGTGAGTAGCGACACCAGAACAGGTTGAGTACGCCCTCGGATGTCCGCGGCGGACAGCGGTGATGAGGTGGAAGACATGAGCACGCACAGCAGCAGCGCGCCCCTGACCGCCCATCCGACCTGGTGGAAGGCGCCCCTCGTCGCGACCCTGCCGGGACTCCCGCTTCTGGTCGGGGAGTTCGCCCTCTTCTGGACCGACGGCTACACCAGCGGCTTCGAGACCATGCTCGTCATGGCCACGATCCTGCTGGCCACCTCATGGGTTCTGCCCCACCGCAGGTCCATGCGGATCCCGCGCCTACTGGCCGCCGGCGCGGCCCTCGCCGTGACCACGCTCCCGCTGATGCTCGCGTTGCTGATGGGCCTGGCCATGGCCTCGGGCTGACGCCTACCGCTTGGGCCGTACGGTCAGGGAGAAGCCGGCCTCCAGCAGCTCGGCCGCGAACGCGGCCACGTCCTCGGCGGTGTGCTCCCCCGGCGTGAACGTGCGCGCCTCCGGCATCGGCGGAGGCGTCGGCTTCGGCTCCGCCGACGGCTTCCGCCCGCGGGGCTTGATCTGCTCCCGCTCTCCCGCCCGGATCCGGTCGATCCCCTCCTGAACGGTCGCCCGCCCGCGGTCCTCCGCGTCCGCGAGGACGGTCTCCAGCAGCCAGAGTGGCGACCCCGAGACCAAGGCGTCCTCGGGAGCGAAGCTCTTACGGACCCGCCACTGGTAGACGTCCATGTACTTCTTGCCGAAGATCCAGGGGATCTCCTTCAGGCCGACGACGTCCGGCAGGTCGGCAGGATTGTCGACCTGGTAGCCGCTGGCGATCTGGGCCTTGTACTCCTTCAGCCGCTGGGCGTCCACCTCCCGGCTGCCGTCCTCGGAGAGCCCGAGGACCGTGGGCAGCAGCCAGTACGGGTTGCCGGAGATGACCGCGTCCGGCTCGCCCAGCACGCCGCGCGTCTTCCAGAGCTGCGAGGTCTGCCGCTCCACTCCGTAGAGAAACGCGATCTCCGCGTGCCCCAGGAGATAGGGGAACCGCTTCTTCGCCACGACGACGCCTCCGTGCCTGCGCAGATATAACGAACTTGATCCATCAAGCATAGTTGCCCAGCGGACAGGGCCGATCTCGGAGGGAACTACGAGGGGTCGGGCTGGCCCACGACGAGCGCCTCCAGGGCCTCGGCAGACTCCGGGGCAAGTCGGTAGATCCCGTGCACGCTCACCGCGCTTCTCAGCTCGCCGTCGACGACGTGCTTGATCTGCCGCTCGCTGCGCCGTGACCGGTACGTGAGCGTGGAGAGGACATCGCCGGGGACAGCTGTGCCGAAGTCCAGCGGTGTCCCAGGCGGACCGACCAGGACCTCGCTGACGCAGCCCGCCTTGAGCGGCTTCCAGTGAACCAGCCGGAGGTAGTCCTCCATGTCCAGGTCGTCACCGACGGTCTCGTACTCCAACAGGCGGGCGACCTCCATGGACCCGAGCACCCACATCTGCTTGCGGAAGACGCGTATGGGGTACACGCGGTCGCCCGGCCGAACGCCGGCGCGCACGAAGCTGGGCAACGATTGATGCAGGCCACCGAACAGCACCGTCAGCCGCTCCCCCTCGAAGCCGCCCTTGATGAGTTCCCTGCACAGGTCATTGGTCCACAGGGTGGTGTACGCGTTCGCCATGGGCGGAAGCTATCCGGCTCCACTGACATCAGCCGCGGGCGATGCCAAGCCGGGACCTTCTTGTCCGACGTGGCGCCGCACTCTAGGCTGAGCTCCTCTTTCCTTTGTGGAATGGCGCCCCGGGATCTGACTCGCACTCTGCCCGGGGCGCTGCCTCACCTCGCGAACGGCAGGCTTGAGTTTGGCCCTGCTGACCCGCTTTCGCGCGGCCTGCCCGCGCGATTTGCCTACGCTCAATCTGCGGCAAGTTGTTCCGCTACGTAGAGCCATAGCTCTCCCAAACAGGATGAAGCTCCCCCTCGCGAGCTTCCTGTGTCGGGAGCCCTGAGGCCCCCTTCACACTGGGAGGGTGACGACTTCGAACAGCCTCTTCCACTACACCAGCGCCCCATGCTGGGACGAGATCCGCAAGTCTGGCTTCATCGCGCCTACTTCCCAGGCAGCAGACCACATGTACGGCCGCCGCAAGCACGTGTGGCTCACAGACAGCTCCCCTGAAGCCACCGGGTTGCGAGACACGAATCGAGTCATCATCAGGATCTCCGTCGCCCCGATAGCGTCTGCGCTCTACTGGCCTCTGTGGAGCGAGTTGTGCAGCAACCGGGAAGCGGTGGAGGCGGCAGGCGGTGACGCGGCGACCTGGTACGTGAGCGACCAACCCATTGCCGTGGAGCATTGGGGTCAAGTAATCCGCATGGACACCGGTGACGTGCTACTCAACCCAGACGTGGCGCCAGCACATGTTTCAGCATGGGGCACGATGCCCAACCCGCCGCGGATCGCTGAGGCGGTTCGCCGCCTAGACCAGCTCAGGCCGCAGGACGGATTTCGCGCCCTGCGCATAGATGCGCAGATCTCGCGCCTACGGAATATGGCAGACCTCGGCGAGACAGAGCAGCGGCAACGGGCCGCGTGGCGAACGCTAAAGTCTGAAATCGCCGCATTCCAGGCACAGTGTTGAAACACTCCCCGCGGCCAAGCCGCCCTGGAACGCCTGGCACTCATCTTCGCATCGGACGCCTTGATCGCTCACCGCGCCTAGAGACCTCGTGTCCGATCGACTATCACTTCCGCTCGGGCCGATCTCTGGTCAGCGGCCCAACGCGGACCAGCTGGCCATGCCGAGCGCCGCGAGGCCGGTGAGCGTACCGATAGCGGGGAGCGGCCAGCGGGATCGTTCGAGAGCGGTGACGCGGGTGTCGAGCTCCTCGACGGCCTTGTCGATCTGGTCGGAGCGCTGGACCAGGAGGGCGAGTTGGCCGTCGATGCGTGCCAGCCCGACTTCGAGGGCGCGGCGGAGTTCGGCGAGCTCCAGGGCGATCTCTCCGTCGGGCACGGCTACATCTCCTGCTGTCAGTTGATGGTGGACACGGCTGCCGGGTCACTCTTGGCGAGGAGCCACGAGGCGGTCCCGACGCGGCCGAGCAGAGAGCCGATGGCGCCCTTCACGACTGCGAGACCGGCCGGGATCGCGGCGATGGCCGCCGACTCGAGTGCGGACAGGGTGACGAGGTTGGTCGTGCCGGAAGCGAGGAGGAGGCCGAGGAACGCCTCGACGTACGTGAGGACGGCGCGCTCGGCGATGTCGGCGAGGAGCTTGGGGGTGCTGGTGGTGGCCATGGTGTCGTGGAACCTCTCGTTCGAGGGGACTGGTCAGGGCCTGGGGACGCGGAGCTTGGCCCAGCTCGTCGGGCCCGGAGTGCCGTCGGCGTCGTCCCCGGAGTAGCCGAGCTTGCGCTGCCAGGCGGCGTACGAGCGGCGGTCGGCCTCGGTCCAGCGCGGACCGGGCCCCTTGGAGTACCGGCCGCAGCCCTCGGCGACGAGGCGCTTGCCCATCGCGGTAATCAGGGCCGAGCGTCGACCGGTACGGAAGAAGTCGGCGCCGGGGAACAGAGCGAGGTCGGGCTCGTCGTCCGCAGGCTTCGGGCTCGCCGGCTTGCTGTCGAGGAGCTTGGCCACGGCGGTGCGGAAGTCGTCCATCGCGATGCCAGCGGGGTCCGGCTTGCCAGGCTGCCACTCCTTGTGGGCGATGACCGAGCGCTCGGTCCAGCCGTGGGCCCGGCACAGCGCGGCGCTGACCTTGTGCATGGCGTCGAGCTGGGCCTGCGGCCACGGCTGGCCGTCGCCGGTGTTGATGCACTCGAAGCCGTAGAAGTGGGCGTTGCCGTCGGTGTCGGCCTCGTTGTCTGGCGGCAGCGGCTTCTCCGCGATGACCGCCTTCAGGACGTCGCCGTCGCCTGCTCCGGCGTGGTTGGCGCGCCCGTAGCCGACGAGGTGCACGGTGCCGGAGCGGTCGATCACCCCGTGGCAAAGCGGGCCCGGGAGCGAGGTGTAGCCGGTGCGGCAGAGTTCCACCATGCCGGCCTCGGTGGAGTATGGGCCGGTGTGGTGGACCATGACGCCGTGGACCGGGCCCCAGGCGCCCTTGTGGTTGCGGTTGTGGGTGCGCCAGCTGCCATGCTCGACGACGCGGACGCCGGACTGTTTCAGGACGGCGAGGAACTGCTCTGCGGACAGGGACTGTGCCACGTTTGGCGCCTTCTCCCCCGCGCCTCCGCATGCTTAAACGCCGCCAAGGAGCCACTCGGCGGTCCCTCGCGTATTGCGGAACGTTCCGCAGATGGAGGGTCATCGTAATCCACCATACATGCTGCCCACTTCACGCATATCATTGCTTTCAGCGGGTGATGCCGGCATGAAGCAGCGACAAGGCGGACCAGGGGGAACCGATGACCTCTACAGGGCATGAGCTGATCGACACTCAAATTCTCTCATACGCCATGAAGCGACGGTGGCCCCACGGCGTGTCTCCCCGCTCGGTTGAAGGAGCCACAATCTCGTCAGTAACGGCTCATGAAGTACTGCGCGTCAGGGGGAGCGCTCCAGACGCGATCCGCTACTACCTTTCAGCACCTTCCCCAATTGAGGTCATTGGGATGCAGGCCGCCCGATCCGACTGTGAGAAGCGTCCCCAGCGCACTCGCCGACGAGTGACCGATCGACTGATATGTGACTTCGGACAGGAGTATCCGTTGGTCGTAGAGTACGGGCACATCATGATGGGATGGCTCATCCGGAACCAGCGAGAAGACATCTACGCCCGTCGCGTATCACATCTGCCACGTCAGGAACAGCGAGCCCTGCGCAAGTCGTTTGCATTCATTCTCGAGCAGGACATCCGTTGCGTTTCCCTCGACAGCAAGAAGGCACAGAAGGGCGTTGACCTCCTTTTCGCCTATTCACGAACCGAAGGAAGCAACCTCAAGGGTGACTTCCGGAACAGCTTCAATGACATGCTGATTCTTGGCACAGCCATGGACTTGGGATACGACTTGGTTACCGAGGATCGCGAGCTCTGGAAGTTCTCCCGACGCATGCTTCCGATCACCTGTGAGCTTGACGGACAGCTCGTCCGTCTCAAGACGCAACGAGAACAAGGCGGTCGCCAACACTCTCAAGAGAGCCGCGGGTATGTGAACCGCAGTTGGCAAGTTCGAGCCCGTGCGGCATGGACCTGAACGGAGAGGCGCTGCACGGCGTCGTTATTTCGTATAGGTAACCCGCAGCTTGGGCGGGTACGTCTGGCCGACGCCCTGGGCTCGCCCGTAGTACGTCCTGTCCGAGTTGTTCGGGTCGAGGGCGATGCCGCGCCAGCTCGTCGAGTCGAAGACCGCGGTGATGTCGACCCACTTGCCGACGTTCTTGCCCCAGGTGATCGTCTGGGCCTCGCCGTCGGAGCTGAAGGTCGAGGGGCGGGAGGCGTGCTTGTGGGCCTTGATGACTGCCCTGCCGCCGCTGTTGTAGTACCAGTGCTCGAAGTACAGGTAGATCTCCGCCTTCTGGATCACGGCGCCGGAGAGGTCCGTGGCGAGGGACGAAGGGAAGCCGATCAACGCCGCCTGCATGCCGTTCGTCGAGCTGTAGTAGCCCTGGAGGCACTGGTTTCCGTAGTATGAGTTGTACGCGCCCCGGTTGGCGTACGAGCCGGACCAGGAGGCCGCGTAGGTCTTGGTGTAGGTCTTCTTGGGCGGGGTGGCTGTGCCGCCGCCAGTGTTGTACTGGCCGGTCTCCGGGATGTACGGGCCGACGTCCTCGATGTACATGAGGCCCGGGTAGTTACCGCCACCGAGCAGGCGGACGGTCTGGCCGGACGGGCCGTACTGGACGCGGAAAGTGGTCAGCAGACGGTGCAGGCCGGCGCCGAAGGACCAGCCGCTGCGGATGGTCTCCAGGTGGACCCGGTGGTAGCCGGCGCCGGCCATCGGGTAGATGCCGGACTGAATCTGCGTCGAGGAAATCGTCGGGGCGTTGGCGCCGCCGTCCCTCAGCACGAGGACGAGTTCGCCCCCGGCCACGGAGGGGTCGGCGTAGCAGTCCACGACGACGCGGTACATGCGACTGGTGTCCGCGTCGAAGGACAGCTCGACGAAGCCGTAGTCGGTGGTGCTGGCGGACACAGCGCTGGCCTGGTAGTCGACGGCGACCAGGCCGCGGGCGAAGCCGGCCAGGTACGACTCGATCGGATCTCCAGCGATGGTGAGGCGTCCCGCGACGGCGAGGTCCGCGAAGGCGGCGTTGCCGGACTGGTCAATGGTGGCGACCGGGGTGCCGTCCGTGCGGAGGGTGAGGTAGTTGGGGGCGCCCGTGATCAGGGAGACAGCTTCGTCGCCGTCCTCGTCGTACAGGCGCAGACCCAGCGGGGAGACCTCCGAGCGGGCCCCGTTCCGAGCAGTGCTGAGGACGGGGCGGCACTCGATGTTGTCGAACCAGACCTTGCCCGCGGTGCCGGCCGTGGCCTGGAGGCGGACCTGTCCGTACGCGGCGGAGGGTGGGGCCTGAAGGAGTGGGCCCGTAAGGCGGCGCCAGGTGTCGTTCGGCGTCGGGGCGGTGGTTGAGATGACGCCGGAGCTGAGCCACGTGCCGTTCGCGTCGTACCAGCGCAGAGCAAGCAGGACGCCGTTCCCCGCGTAGTCCGCGGAGACCTTGTAGTCGGCGGCGAGCCAGAACCGGTCCCCGGGGGTGACCGGAAATCGGTCGTAGTAGAGGGAGCGGGAGGAGCCGGAGGCGGCGTTGTCGATCCGCAGGGCGTGTGCCGAGTCGTTGCCGCCCGCCTCGACGGCGATCAGGTTCTGGCCGGCGAGCTGCCCGGCGACAACGCCGGTCTCGAAGCTGGGGTCGGGCACCAGGTTGCCGTTCGCGCCGATCTCCAGATCGTCGGCGCCGACAGTCCCGGGCGCGCGCGGCCCGGCGGTCGGCGAGGGGACGGAGGCGGCGCCGGAGGTGTTGCGGGCGAGGAGGCGTACGTACACGGGCGCGGTCGCGGTGACGATCAAGGTGCCGCCCTGCGGGGACTCCAGAGTGCCGCGCAGGGTTGGCGCACCCGGGGTGAAGTCGGCTTCGGTGGAGGTGTGGACCTCGACGCGGGCCCAGTCGAGGGGCGGGGTAGCGGCGTCGGTGAAGGTGCCGTTCCAGGTCACGGCGATGCCGCCGATCGCCGGAGCCAACACCGGGGCGGTCGGCTGGGGCGGGGGTGGACCGTTAACGACGTTAACGGCGGTGGTGCCGTCGGGCTGCTGGCCGATGACGGCGCGCAGGGAACCGTCATCGTCGTACACGTCGAGCGCCCCGTTCTCGATCGAGGAGTACGCGAGGCGGGACGTGCGGTTCTGCTGAGCGAGGCGGCGCTCAAGGGCGGCGATGCGGGCAGCCAGGCGCGCCAGGTCGTTGGACATGGTGGGGATCAGCTCCCGTACGTGAAGCGGTCGACACGGGCCAGAGTCAGGGTTACGCGCTCGGGGGCGTCGCCGTGGGGTGGGCGCAGGGTCCAGCCGGTGATGCGGCACCAGCCGTCGAACTCGCTCCATTGGTCGTGGAGGGTGACACGGACGTCGTCGCCGATCTGCCAGGAGCCGATCGGGGCGGCCGGGTGGTCGATGACCTCGATCTCCGTGACCTCGCCGAGCACCTGGCGAGTGGTGCGCTCGGCGCGAGCGCGGGCGGCGAGCCGATCGTTCGCCTTCTCCGCCGGTACGTCGAGGACCTGCTCCAGGCGGAGCCGGCCGTCCCGTACGGCGTCGATGGCGCGGCGGCGGCCACGCCCTTCCCCCGCGCCGAAGGCGATGACGACCTGGGCGTACGCGTCAGCGTCGTACGCGACGGGGACCGTCGTAGCGACGTTGGTGCCAGAGGCGAACGAGATGTCCGTGCGCCGGGTGCCGAGCCGCGGCCAGCCGAGGCGGATTCGTCCAGCCGGACGGCCGGGTCCCGGCTCGGTGGTCTCCGTCCACTCCGGACCGCCCGCGACCTGCGTCATGTCGTCGACGACCTCGCCGAGGACGGGTGCCTCCCACCAGTCGGTGCGGTACGGGTCCGCCGGGGTACCGGCCGTGGCCCTGCTGGTGGTGGGGTCGACGACGACGCGGAGGTCGCCGTCGGGCTGGGACTGCGCGTACGCCCAGGCGTCACGGATGACTCGGCAGGGGTCGGCATACGTGTACGGGCCGCGCCCGCCCAGGTTGCCGTGGACGTCGTGGCGGCGGTGGAGGTAGCTGCCCCAGCCCGCTGCCTCGATGGGGTAGGCGGGGCCTTCCGGCTGGGCGCGCCAGACGATGCCGCCCCACAGCAGGGTGCCGTCCCGCTCGGCGGTCAGCAGCGTGTTGCCCGGGTCGAGCTGGGCGGGGAGAAGGTGGGCGAAGCGTGGCGCGAGGGTGCCGGAGAAGTCGCCCGCAGCGTTGAGGGCGAGGCCGAACTCGACGTCGGACAGAGGCAGATCGGTGGCGAGGAGCTCGCCCGTGAGGGCGTGCCAGCTGCGGAAGCGGTACGTGGGCATCTACAGCACGCCCTCCTCGAACTCCACGTCGGCGATGGCCGTCGTGGCGACGTCGGCCTGGAGGACGCCCGCGTTGTCGGAGTCCAGGGCGATCAGCGCCGTGAGCTGCTGGGTGGTGCCGCGCATGGTCGCGGGGAGGGCCCGTGTGTCGGCGGAGATGAGGTGAATGCGCTCGGAGCCGTCGGTCTTCCCGGTGTCGGCGGTGACGGACTGGCCCTGGACCGTACCCAGCTTCCACGCCGAGTGCGCCCAGATCCCGCCCGTGAGGACCTGTGCACCGGCGATGTTCATCACGACACGGACGGTCGCCGCCCAGGTCGGTACGGGAATGCTCCACCGCGCCACAGGTGGCCACGCCACAAACGACCCCGCCGGGTTTCCGGGCCAGTTCTGGTCGCCGGACGGCGAGGCCGTGTACAGGGTCCGCTCGCGACGCGGGTTGGCGATCCGGCGTACGTCCTTGACCATCGCGTCCGTGATGACGGCGGTGTTCGCCGGGATGTCCAGGCGGGCGAGCGGGACCGCCGTCATGCCGGGCGGTGCGACCGTGGACGTGGCCGGCACGTTGCTGACCACGTGGAAGTAGCCGATCTGGTCGGTCTCCGGATTGCGTGTGCCCTCGTACTCCGGGTCCTCAATGCGCAGGACGACGAGGTCGGAGCGCGGGCTCGCGCCGGTCGGGGCGACGGGGACGACGGCGTCGCCAACGTTGTACTGGGTGTACGAGCCCTGGCCCCAGGTGGCGCCCCGGACGACGGCGGAGCCGTCCCCGACCCGCACCCCGGCGCCGGGCGTGGCCAGCTGGCGCACCCTGAGGTCGTCGCCCTCGGTCACGCCCTGCGAGCCGCGGGCGAGGTCGCGGACCATCATGCGGAAGGCGCGGGCGGCGTGGGTGCCGCCGTGGGTGAGCAGCGGCGGATTGATCAGCGTCACGTCTCTTCAGGGCTCCTTGAACGTCAGAGGGCGGCGTAGGCCGCGCGCCAGGTCACGGCCAGGCGGGTGGCGTTGGTGTGGTCGCGGGCGGTCCACCACAGCTCGCTACGGCCGGGCGGGATGGTAAAGGTGTCCAGGCGGGAGGCCGGGGAGAGGGCGGGGGCGAGGTTGCCGGTGCCGTTGCGGAGCACCCAGCGGGTGCCGGGCCGGGTCTCGATGTCGATGTGCTCGCCGCTCCGCAGGGTCACAGACAGCTCGATGACCCGTCCGGACTCCACGTGCCGGATACGCGGGTTGGTGCACGGGCCGGTGATCCGCAGGGACGGCCACGCCGGAAGGTCGCCTTCGTTGTGGACCCAGCCGCGCCGCTCGTCGGGGATAGCAACGCCGGTCGTGAGCGGGGCGACCAGCGGGGCGCGGAAGCCGCCGAGGCCGTCGGCGGACAGGGCGAGGGTGAGCGCGGAGACGTCGTCGGCGTGGAAGCGCGGGTCGAGCGCCGCGAACTCGATGTCGAGCGGGATCCAGCCGTGCAGCGTGCTCGCCGTGCTGGTGGCCTCGACGCGGCGCAGCCGCCCGTACAGGCGGCGCGTCGTACGGCCGGGCCAGCGCAGTCGCAGTACCGTCTGCGCGCCGGAGTCTGTACGGACCGCCGGGTCGTCGGCGGCGCGGTGGAGGCGTGCGAGCAGGTCAAGGGCACGGGCCGGGTCGCCGGCTGTGCGGATGCCGGCCTCGATGCGGACGGTGCGCGACCCGTAGAGGTCGACGCCCGGGAAGGCGCCGTCTCCGGCCGGGTTGTCCACATCCTGTGTACGCAGGTCCGGGACGCCGAGCCCCTCGACCTCCGCGACCGGGATGTCCGTACCGGGGCCGAGCAGGACACCGGCGATATCGATCTGCCAGTCGGCGAGTTCGGGCATCAGACGCGACCTCCTCGCTGGGCGTTGCGCAGGCGGCGCATGACCTCGGCACCGATCTGCTGCGGGGTGGCCTGGGCCGAGGTGACGGTGACCGGCATGGTGCCGATGAGCGGCTGGCGTTCGCGTACGACGACGACCTGGACCGATCCGGCCGGGCGGGCGTCGACGGTGTGGACCGGAGCGGGGGCGGCCGCCGGGGCGCCGAGCTGGAGGCCGAAGCGCTGGGCCACGTCGGCGAGGACGGTCGTCGCGGCGGCGCGCTTGGCCGGTGCGAGCGGGATGAACGCCTCCCCGCCGGTGCTCGCCTCCGCGAACTTGATCAGCCCGGTGGGCGAGGAGTAGACGCCGGGCTCCCAGACGCCGCCGTTCGCGTACGCCAGGCCCTTGTTGGCCTTCGCGAGGTCGGTGAGGAACCTGTTCGCGCGGGCGGCGAGCGCGGCGCGGATCCGGGACTGGCCGACGTTGCCGACCTCGACGATCCGGTCCTCCTCCAGGCCGGTCGTGGCCGCGACAGCGTGGATGCCGGTGGTGCTCGTACGGATCGCGCTGATGACGGTCAGCAGGTCGGCGAGGTCCTCGGCCGCGAGGGTTCGGGCGGCGGCCTTCGCCGTGTCGTTGGCCTGCCGCGCCTTGCTCGGGTTCTTCACGGCCTCGGCGGCCAGCTGCTCCGCCGCCTCGTCGCCCTGTTCGGCGAGGCGCGCGGCGAGATCGCCGTAGCCGAGGGCGGCGAGCTTGGCCAGGTTCTGTTCGAAGGCGCTCTGGTCCTTCACGGCCTGCCGGAGCTGGGTGGTGAAGTCACCGAGGGTCGCCTTCGCGACCAGGCCGAGCCGCTGGAGGTCGGAGGCCATCTCCTTGAGGTACTTCGACGAGCCGGTCGCCATCTTGTGGGTGAGCTCGACGCCGTCCTCGCCCATCGCGGCGAGCGCGTCGGCCACGTCCTGGCCGGCGCGCCGGGCGACGGTCACGAGGTCGCCGCGCCAGCGCTCAGTACGGCGTACCGCCTTGTCGAGGTTCTTCTCGAACTTCGAGAGGTCGAAGACCTCGACCTCCTTGCCCTTCCTCTTCACGGTGCGCATGGAGTCGGACCGGAGCGTCGAGACGGAGAAGAGCTCGTTCGGGTTGCTGGTGGGGCTGTAGGACCAACCAGACAGGCCACCGCCCGCGTACCAGGTGACGTCGCCGCCGAAGCGCCGGACGACCTCCTCGACGATCGCCTTGCTGCGGGGGCGCTTGCCGGTGGCGAGCGGTACGTACGCCTCGCCGCCGGTCTCGGGCTCCGCCCACACCCGCCAGGACCCTGCCGGGGCGATCTGTGCGACGTGGCTCTCGCGTCGTACGCCACCGTCCGCGAAGTAGTCGACGACGGCGCCGGCCGCGCGGGCCTGGATGGCGTCGGGGATGCCGTTGGCGTCCTGGTCCCAGGCGGTGGCCTTGAGGAAGACGCCGACACCGACGCTCCGGCCGGCGATGTTGTCGATCGCGCTCTGAATGGTGCCGACGGAGGAGAGGGCGGACCCCGTCGGTACGGTGACCTCGGCCTGGCCGTCGGGCAGCGTACGGAGCCGGAATCCGAGGTCCTCAAGGGCCTGGCGGGCGGCGGCGGTCGGCGCGCTGATCGTGACGGTCTTCGCGTTCGGGGTGGTGCGCAGCTTCTCCCGCATCTCCTGGAGGGAGGCGAGAGCGCCCTGAGTGGCGGCGCTGACCTTGATGTTCTTGCTGCCGGGGACCGCGCCGAGCTGGTCGGTGAGCACCTTCAGGGCGCCGCGCGCGCCCTTCGTCGGGGCCGTGATGGTGATCTCCCGTGTGCCGGGGACGGTCTTCACGGCGAAGCCGAGGTCCTTCAGCTTCTTCTGGGCGTCCTCGCTGAGCGAGTCGACTCGGATCGTGGTCGCCTTCGGCAGCCGGTCGAACTCGGCCTGTACGGCGAGGAGATCGGCGAGCGTGGAGTCCATGCCTTCGGTCTCCAGGAGCAGCGACACCTTCGACGGCAGCAGGCCGAGGCTGTCGGCCACCCGCTCGGCCTGCTCGGGCAGCAGCCCGTACCCCCGGGCGGCGTTGATCGCGGCGGTGCGGGCCTTGTCCATCTGGGCGCGGGCGGCAGCCAGGGATTCGGGCAGCGTCGCGCCGTTTCGCTGGGCGAGGGCGTACGCGGACACGGAGGCGTCGGCGGCGGCGTCGCTCAGGGAGGTGAGGGACTGGTAGAGCCGCTGACCGTTGCGGGTCGTGGTGTTGATCGTCCCGTTGTTGTTGAGCAGGGCCTTGCCGAAGCCGTCGGCCTTGTCGATCCCGCTGCCCAGCGCCTCGTTCAGGTCGAGGACGGCGTTGTTCACGCGGGCCTCGGCGGCCTGGAGGGAGATGCTGCCGCCGGAAAGCAGGTCGAGGGCGTCCTTGAGCGCGCGGGTACGGGTGTCGGCGTCGGCGGTCCGGTCGGCGAGGGCGCCTACGGCGGTCTTGAGCCGGTCGTACGCGGTGAGGCCCTGCCCGGTGCCCCGCTGGGCTTCGGCGAGGTCCTTGGCGCGCCGGACGGACTCGTCCATCTCGCCCTTGACACCGTCCAGGCCGTCGGCGGCGTCCTGCGCCTTACGGCCCAGGACGTCGTAGCCCTGCCAGGTATCGCCGAACTCGTTGGTCTGCCACACGTCGTCGTGTGCTTCGGCGACCGCTCGCAGGTGACCCTGGAGGTCCTCCAGGGTCAGGCCCTGCCCGAGGTAGGCGTCCGTGAGCTCGGACAGCGAGACGCCCGCGTTCTTCATGACCTCGACCAAGCGCTGGCTTCCGTCGGCCGTCCTCGTGTCCATAAGGACCTTCGCGGCCTGGGCTCGGACGTTCGCGTCGATGGCGCCGTTGGAGGCGAGCAGTGCCTCGGTCAGGTCGCTGATCCGCTGTTCGTGCGCGGCCGCCCTCTCGGCGGCCTTCCGCTGCTGGTCGGCGAGAAGGCCGAGGCCGACAGTGACACCGGTCAGGGCCAGCCCCCATGGGCCTCCCATGACTCCGACCAGACCACGCATCGCGCTGGTCAGGCCGGTGCCGGCGGCCCGGGTGATGCCGCTGAGCGTGCCCCGGAAACCGGATCCGGCCGTGGAGGCGGAGCGGAACGAGGCCGTCATCGCGCCGATGACGGGGACCCGGGTCTGCAGGACCGCGAAGGCCGCCCCGTAACGCGTCACCGACTGCCCCGAGGCCGTGGCCAGAGCGCGCTGCACGGCCATCTGCTGGTTGAGGGACTGGAACGCCCCCGTCACCCGGCCACGGACAGTGGAGGCCAGGTTGGACATCACCGGACCGACGCGGCGGGCCAGCAGCATGGCGAGGATCGCCGTCTGGACAGGGCCGGGCAGGGAGCCGAACCCAGAGACCAGGTCGCCGATGATCGTCCCGATCGGAACCAGGACGCCGGAGAGGTACGCGACCGCCGAAGCCGCGGCGTCCAGCACCATCACGACAATGTCGAGGGAGCCGGCGGCGCCCTCCGACCCGTCAGCCAGCTCGGCAAGCGCTCCGCTGATGGGGCTCACCCCGTCCGCCAGGTTGTCCAGCACCGTCATCAGGGCCTTGCCGGCGTTGATGAGGACGTGCAGCCCGTCGGCGAGGGCTTCTTCACCCAGAGCCTTCAGCGGTCCGAGGAGCTGCTCCGCCTCGTCGATCAGGCCACCGAGACCCTCCTGGGCCCGTTGCCTGAGCTCGGGGCCGTACAGGGTCGCGAGGTCACGCCCGTACTCGATCGCGGCGACAAGATGCGGCGTGGCGCCGGACATCCCTCGGGTCATGAGCCGGGTCACGTACTCCAGGCCCGGCGCCATCGCGTCGTACAGCGCGAGCCCGGTCTGCCGGGTCTGCTTCCGCAGTAGCGTCATAGCGCCCGCGAGGCCCTGGCCGCGGGCGGCGGTGATCTGCGCGGCGGCACCGGTCTCCCGTACGGCGAGGCTGAGCGCGTCGAAGGACGTGATGCCCTGGTGCGCGAGCGCGATGGCGCCGGACATGGCGGGCTTGCCCATCGACTTCTTCACGGCGGCCGTGAAGTCCTGCTGGGTCATCTCGTGCTGGGCGCGGCTCAGCTCGCCGATGACGTACCGCAGGCCCCTGAACCGGCCCTGCGCGTCCCACGCCTCGATGCCGAGGTCCTTCAGGCCGTCGCGCATCTCCGCCGTGGGCGCGGCGAGGTTGGCCATCATGCCGCGCAGCGCCGTTCCGGCGGTCTGGCCGAGGATGCCGGCCTTGCCGAGCATGCCGACCGCGGCGGCCGCGTCCTCCATGCTGACGCCGAGGCCGGCGGCGACCGGTCCGGCGTACCGCATCGCGTAGTAGATGTCGATGATGCCGCCGGAGGCGTTGTTCGCGGTGGCGGCGAGGATGTCGGAGGCGCGGGCGGCCTGGTCGGCGCCGAGCCCGAACTGGTCCATGATGTCGCCGAGATAGCGCGCCGAGTCGGCCGCGTTGACCCCGGCGGCGGAGGCGAGCTGGAGGGAGGCGCGGGTCGCGGTGATGGCCTGGTCGGTACGGAAACCGGCCTTCGCCAGCTCGACCATCGCCTCGGTGGCGTCGGCCGCGGTGGTGGCGGGAAGGGTGAGGTCCTCACCGAGCTGGTTGGCCATCCAGGCGGCGCGGCGCATCTGCCCGGCGGTGGCTCCGGTGACCGCCTGGAAGAGGTTCATCTGCCGCTGGTAGCGGTTGCCCTCCTCGATGAGCTGCCCCGTACCGAGGACGAGGGCGCCTCCGGCGAGGAGTCGCGTGAGCGCGCCCGCCTGCCTGCCGGCACCCTTGAGAGAGCGTTCCAGTACGCCAGCGTCGCCGCCCGCGCGGCGCAGGCGGTCGCCGGTCTGGCCGCCGCGGGCGCCGAGCGTGCCGAGGCGGGCTGCGGTGTCCCGCGCGCGGACGCCGAGGGCGTCGAACTGTCGGGCGGCACGCCGGCTGGCGGCGTCGAGCGTGGCGAGCCGACGGTCGAGCTCGCGGGTACGGGTGCCCAGGTCGCGGGCAGCGTCGGCGGCCGAGCGCAGCCCGGAGATCAGGCTGTTGGCCCGTGCCGTCAGCTGGACGGTGAGGTTGTACGTCGCCATCCGGCCGGGTCACCCCGCCTCGGCGGCGTCGCGGTGCAGCGCCTCGTACGCCGCGCGCGGGAGGAGGGTGATCTTGACGCCGTAGCCGGCGCGGCCCTCGGGGACCTGGTCGCGTTCCTGGGCGATCAGCTCGCAGCCCGGGCAGCGCACGGTGTCGGTGACGTACGCGTGCTGGTGACCGCCCTTGGCCGGATCCCACTCCTCCGTGCGCGTACGGCAGTCGGGGCACAGCGTGCGCTGCCAGTGCCACCAGGCCAGGGCCTTCGCCCGGTCCAGGTCGGTCCAGCGGCCGTCCCCGCCGAGGAGCCGCGAGTGCGGGATGCCGTACCGCTCGCACAGCTCCAGCTCGGCCCGCAGCCGCGGGTCGGCCGTCAGCCTTTTCCCAGGTCGGCTGCCTTGTCGGTCCGGCCCTCCTGCTGCACCTCCCAGGCCGCCTCCCACAGGGCGTTCGCGTCCGGCGCCGACCAGGCGTCCAGCAGCTCGCGGGCCTCGGCCTCTGTCATGCCGTCCGTGCTGGAGGCGGCGATCAGCGCGGCGGGGAAGGTGTCGGGATTGAAGGCCGCGCCGTCGGCGGCCTGCTCGTCGGTCGGCGGGTGCGCGTGGATGAGCTCCTCGAGGACGGGGCGGGGCAGGGCACGGAACGTGAGGTGGACGGACGCCTGGCGCAGGGCCTTGGCCGCGGCCTCGTATCGCCGGGCGGCTTCCGCCGCCCGCTCGGCGAAGACCCCGTTGTCCGCGTCGCTCTCGGCGAGCAGCCGGGCGCGGTCGGCGGCCCGCCGGGCCTCGTCGTGCTCGGTGCGCAGGGCGGGGACGTCGCAAATCCGTAGGACGCGTTCGGGCAGGGAGCGGCGACGCAGGCGCTCCATCTTCTCTTCCCACGTGCTCTTGCCCGCCATCAGCTGCCTCCCGTCGAGCCGGCGGATGCGGCCGGGACGGCGGCGTCGAGTGCCGGCGGGGAGGCGATGGAGAAGGTGGCCTGGAACTTGGCGGCCTCGTTCCCCGCGTTGTACTGCGCGGTGCGCGACGCCACCTGGACGGGGAAGGTGTCCATCGACTTCGAGCCGGGGATGTCGCCCTTCCGCAGAAAGACGACGAAGCCGGTCGCGCCCTTGGGCAGCAGCGTCTCGACGGCGTCGTTGAGCTGGTCCTCGTAGAAGGTGATCGAGGAGTTGTCGGCCTTGTCGTTGCCGGGGATCGAGGACGAGAACGTCGAGGCCATGTCCGGCGTCTCGATTGCCTCGTTCGTCAGCGACCAGCCGTCGACGTCGCTGATCGCCTCGGTGAGCTCGGTCGCGTTCGGCGCGGACAGCTCGGGGCGGGTGGGGATCTTGGTCGCGGCGGCGACGTTCTTCAGCCAAAGGATCTTGGTGATGCCGCGCCGCATGAAGCGCTGCTGAGCCACGGGGCACTCCCAGAAGGGTGCTGCGCCGGGCTCGTGGGCCGGGCGTCCGCGTGGCTCCGCGGTGAGGTTTCTTCGATCAGGCGGCGGGCGTCACGGTGACCGTGAACCGCTGCACGTAGGTAACGATACTGCCCTGCGAACCGTCAACCGGTTCCCCGTCGGCGTCGTACGTCATCTCCCGGTCGATCAGCCGCATTCCGGGTACGACCAGGCCCCGCAGCCGCTCGGCGACCACCACCCGCACCCGATCCCCAAGCCACTGCGTCTGGTCGGCCCTCTCCCCCACGCTGGTCACCTGGTACGTCCAGGTCGCATCGGCCTGCCAGTCGGCGAACGACGGACCGGAGAACTCGCCCGGCAGGCTGTCCAGGATGAGGTACGGGAAGCCAGCAGGCTGCCCGTCCGCCGCCCTCGGCAACACCCCGAGCCCGCACGGTCGGCCGGTCCCAGCCGCGAGCACGCCGACGAGCGCCCTCGTCAACGGCAGCCGAGGCGGGCTCACCGCGGCAGCACCCGTGTGCGCAGGGCCTCCAGGAACCCGGGCTCGGTCTGCCGGTAAGCGGGCTCGATGTGCGAGTACGGCGGCTGCCGGTACTGCCGCCCCAACCGGTCGACACCAACGAACCCGTACTCGAGCCGCCGGGATTGCGGCGCCTCCGTGAACACCACGGCGCTCACCCGGCCGCCGGCCGTGGTCACCCTCACGTCCCACGACGCCCGGTACTGCCCCGTGATCACATTCGGCCCCGGCCGCCCGGAGGCGTTCTTCTGAATCCGGACCCGCAACAGCATCGCGTGGTGCCGCGTGATCGCCCGCGTCCGCGCCCGCACCGCCGGCCCGAGCCCCGCCAGCGCCGCCGCCAGCTCGATCGGGTCCCAGAACGCGGTCGCGTCGGGATGGGCGTTCGAGTGCGGATTCGCCACCATCACTCGATCACCTCCAAGCGCACGACGCGCACAACCGCGTACGTCCCGACCGCGGCCTCAGCCACCCGGAACCGGCGGCCGACGAGGTGTTCGTCGCGCACGGACCGGGTGACGCTCAGCACGTCGTCGGCCAGCACCGCTGGCGCGGACAACGGCAGCAGCGCCTGATACGCGGTCGGAGCGGGCAGCGAGGCCGCGGCCCCGTCGAGCGGGGGTACGGGCAGCAGCTGTCCGGGCCGAACGATCGCCCCTGCCCCCTCCCACAGCGGAACCGCTGCCCCGCCACCGGGTCTCAGCTCTCCTGTCTCTTCGTCCAGTACGTCGCCAGATACTCCGTCCACGTCCCGCCACAGCCGCACCTCGTCGTCGAGCATCCCCTCCACGACCCGCCGCACCCCTGACAGATCAAGCGCCACGGGCCCACTCCACCAACTGCCGCAGCACCGCCGCAGTCCCCCCGCCCGGCACGTTCTCCAGATCCATCCGCGCGAGCGCCGCCCGCTCCACCTCCACCGGGTCCATCGCCTCCAGGAACGCGGCGGCGGCCGGGCCGGGGTCCGGCGGCACACCCACCTCAACCCTGGCGAGGGTGTCCACGACCGCCGGCCATGCGGCGGTCGGCCGGAGATGCAGCACAACACGCGGCAGGTCGCTGGAGTCGGCATGTACGTGGACAGCAGAGACCTGCTTGCTCAGGTCAACCCCGTCGACGCTGACGGCATACGCGCGGCCGTCGAAGGTCATCCGGAATCGAATCGGTGTCATCACCGGCGGAGCCTAAGCCCTGTCTGGGTACCCTCATGTCCTCGGCTGCTGCCACGATTCCTTAGCCTCAGCAGTCACTTCGCGACTTCGGTCAGGGGGATCGGAGTCAGGACGTAACGGTCGGGGGGACCTTGCGGTGCTGGTGCGCGGAGCATCCCTCCAACGCGTCGATCAAGCAGGAGGTCAGCTTGAGACCCACTCCGTTGGCGATGCCCAGCCGCAAGCCTGCGTCGCCGCCTCCGACATGGGGAAAGGCCAGGTTCGTCCGAGACGAGCCGCGCGCTGAGAACCCGCTCGTCTACCGGTCGGTGTTGCCGGTCCCCGAGAACGAGCAGGAACGGATGTTTGCCGGGGCTCGCTCGTGCTTCACGTCCTGGCTGGAAAGCAAAGGGCTCGCAACTCAGCTCTCGTCTGGCGTCCACCGGCTCACAGACACCTACACCCTCACCGTAACCGACTCCTATGACACAGAGGGCCATCAGACCGCACTTCGGCTCCGCCTGCGCGAGAACAAGGAGGACAAGCATGAGGGCACCTGGCAGACGACCCTCACGTCCGCTCTCGACCAAGAGTCGGGTGCGGCGTACGTAGGAGTCGACCTGGAGCACTACCCCAGTCCGGGCAAACGGCAGTTCACGCCGATCCCGCCTCGGCTCGTGCGGGAACTTCTCGATCAGTTCACCGTGACGGATGGGGCGATCCGTCTCTCCACTGCACCTCACTCAATCGGCGCCGACTCGGTTGGCTTGCTCGTGTCAGCCCTCACCGATCCTGAGCGAGGGCTGCCGTTGATCCTCGCGGCGGAGCCGTCGAACGACGATCCGACCTGGGAAAGGCTGCTTACCGGGGTCGTTAGGAATCTCTTTGGAATCGCCTCGGTGTTCCGGCTGGAGCGAGAGGCCATCCCTGTCTTCCGGGAAGCAGCTGGAGACAGACACGACGTGTTCTCCGGTCAGATACGTACCTACCTTCCGGATGTGACCCTAGGCTCGGCTGAAGATGGCCGTCGGCACCGCTTGCTGACGTACCGGCGGCTCAGCGATCCGAAGTTCCGTAACGCAGACATCCGGATCTCCAGGTACCCGCGCCAACATGCCGTCACGACACCGCAGCCGACTCTGCTAGCCGAGGCCGCGTTTCCAGGGATCGAGGAGGTTCTCAAGGATCTGCGCGCGGCGCGGTCCCAGACCGCTGAGCCCCTGGGAAACGAGACCATCGACTCCCTGCGCACCCAGCTGAACACGGCGAACGAGACAATCGACAAGGCGCTGGAGGAACTAAGCGAGGCCGCCAGCGCCCGGGACCTGGCGGAACGCAGCAGGCGTGCACTCGATGAGCAGCTGCGCGAGGCGACCGACCGTTACGAGTACGAAATCGCCGACCACGACGCAACCCAGTCGGAGTTGTCCGCCCTGCGTCACCAAGTGGCCGTACTGCAGCAACGGCTGGTGAAGGCCGGGCGGGCCGAGGACGCTTACACGCCTCCGGCCGAGGAACCGGCACCGATGTCCTTCGTCGAACTGAACGAACGCGTTCGCGACCGGCTGAAGCATCTCATTCTGACTTACGACAAGAGCAAGGCAGAGGACCTCGACGACGACATGAAGAGCTCCACATGGGCGTCGAAGGTTTGGGACGCCCTGCTGGCACTAGATTCCTACAGCGCCAGCAGTGCCAGCGACGAGGGATTCGACGGAACCTTCCGGGATTTCTGCGAGGATGCGCCACAGGGCATGCGCACCTATCCGGTGACACGTTTGGCCATGGTTGACCTCGATCCTTCAGCCGCCTTCCGGGTGTGATCGTCGCGGCGGTTCGCCCGTAATGTCCTCGGTGCCGGTGAGGCGGGCCGTCGCATGACGCTG
>NZ_JBHYMF010000050.1:0-42962 GCF_042742855.1 Streptomyces sp. NPDC058877
GGAGGGGTTCGTGCCGAACGGCACCGAGGACTTCGCGCCCGTCGAGCGCTTCCTGGTGGAACCGCCGCCGGGACCGTTGTCCTTCAAGGCGTACGACGGGAAGGCGAGTTTCGACGGGGCTTCGGAGGTCGCGTTCCGCTGGTCCTCGACGGGGGCTTCCTCGGAGAAGTGGAAGGCCGGCGACCAGGTCTTCTCGGTCCAGGATCTCTGCGGGGTCGAATGGCGCTCGCCGGACGGCCTCGACGGCCATCTGCGGCTGGTGCCCCGAAGCGGGGGGTCCCGGGAGATCCAGCCGGACCGGGACCCGGCGTCCATCGTCTTCGGCCGCTACGGACCGGTGCACGAGTCGCTGCCCTTCGCGGCGGCGGTGCTCGGTGCGATCCGGGCCAAGGACCGGGTTCCCGTGCCGGCCGCCGCTCCCACGGCGGCCGGAGCCACGGCGCACCGGGACCCCGGCGCCGTGGCTGAAAGGATTCGGCACCTGAGCGAGCTGCACCGGGCGGGCCTGGTGACGGATGCGGAGTTCTCGGCGAAGAAGGCGGAGCTCCTGGCGGAGCTGTGAGGTCGGCGCCGGACCGGCCCCGGGGAGTGCTCCGCCACGGGCACGGGCCGGGCCCCCTCGCCCCGGCCGACCCCGGGGCCCCCGCCCCGCCCGGGCAGGGCCCCTCGTCATACCCGGGTGGCAGGCCCGACCCCGGTCCCCGGTATGACGCCGGCGCCGGACGGCGCTGCCTACCCTGAGCGGACCATGGCCATCACACCGCGGCCCGAGCCGCCCGCCCCTCCCCCGACCGACACCCACCGGGCCGCCTCCCGCCGGGCCGGCCTCCAGCGATCCGACTTCCCGTGGTCGGTCGACCGGGTGCGCGCGCTGTTCCAGGGCATGGGGCTCGCGCTCACCACCCCGACCGCGCCGGGGGAGCCGCTCCTCGCCGGCGCGTCCCAGCGGTGGGCACGGCTCTTGCCGTACCTGGTCGCCCTGGCCTTCACCGCCTCGCTCCTTCCCTCCACGATCGTGCTCCTCGTCCAGGACTACGGCGTCAGCGGCGCCCTCGCCGGAGCCGTCGGCACCGCCCAGACCGCGCCGCTGCTACTCGCCGTCACCCGCCCGCTCCAGGCCTGGTGGATCGTCTTCACCGCCGATGTGCTCGGCGCGCTCGTACTGCTCGGCTCGGACGGGCCCCGTGCGGAGTACTGGCCCTGGCCCCCGCCGCTGCTCGTCGGCTACTGCGCGCTCATGGTCGCGCTGGGGCTCCGCGAGTCCCGCCGGGCGCTGTTCGGCGTGTGGCTGGCCACCGGAACGGCCGGATACGTGCTGGAGGTCTTCCGGCCCGCCGGGCAGACCAGCATCCACGCCCTGCTGCTGGTCCTGAGCGGGGTGCTGCTGCTGCTCGTTTCGGCGGTCCGCGCCCGGGGGGACGCACAGCGGCGGCTCGCGGAGCAGGAGACGATCAGTGAGGCGGAGCGGGCCCGCCGCACGCTCCTGGAGGAACGGGCCAGGATCGCGCGCGAGTTGCACGACGTCGTTGCCCACCACATGTCGGTGATCACCGTGCAGGCGGACTCGGCTCCGTACCGCATCCCCGACCTCCCGGACGCGGCGCGGGAGGAGTTCGGGTCGATCGCGACGAGCGCACGCGAGTCCTTGGCCGAGATGCGTCGGCTGCTGTCCGTGCTGCGCAGCGACGGCGGGGAGGGAGAGCGGGCCCCCCAGCCGGGACTCGACCGGGTCCAGCAGCTCGTCGAGGCGACCGTGCGGGCGGGGGTGCCGGCCGAGCTGCGGCTCGCCGCCGACCTCGGCGACGTCCCACAGGCGGTGGACCTGTCGGCGTACCGGATCGTGCAGGAGGCCCTCGCGAACGTGGTGCGGCACGCACCGGGGGCGTCGACCCGGGTGTCGATCCGCGCGGACGGGGGATGGCTGACGGTCCTCGTCGTCAACAGCCCTTCCCTGGAGGAGCGTTCCGCCGTGGAGCGGGGTGCCCACGGCACCGGTCACGGACTCGTCGGCATGCGGGAACGCGTACGGTTGACCGGCGGCTCGCTCGACACCGGGCCGCTGCCGGACGGCGGCTTCCGGGTCGCGGCCCGGCTTCCCCTGCACACGGAGGACACCGAGTGACCATTCGCGTGATCATCGTCGACGACCAGGCCATGGTGCGGGCCGGTTTCGCCGCACTGCTCGCCGCGCAGCCCGACGTCGACGTGGTCGGCGAAGCGGCGGACGGGCGGCAGGGCGTGGAGGTCGCACGGTCGGTCCGCCCGGACGTGGTCCTGATGGACGTACGGATGCCGGAGTTGGACGGGCTCGCGGCGGCCCGGGAGATCCTGGACCCCCCGGTCGCCACCGCGCACCGGCCGAAGGTCCTGATGCTGACCACCTTCGACGTGGACGACTACGTGTACGAGGCGCTGCGCGCGGGTGCCTCCGGCTTCCTGTTGAAGGACGCGCCACCGGCCGACCTCATCGCGGCGGTACGGGTGGTGGCCGCGGGCGAGGCGCTGCTCGCCCCCTCCGTCACCCGGCGGCTCATCGCCGACTTCGCCGCCGCACGACCGGCACCGCGCCGGGACGCCACGGCGCTGCGGCTGAACGGGCTCACCCCGCGCGAGACGGAGGTCCTCGAACTGATCGCACGGGGCCTGTCCAACCAGGAGATCGCGGAGGGCCTGGTCCTCGCGGAACAGACCGTGAAGACCCACATCGGGCGGGTCCTCGCGAAGTTGGGCCTCCGCGACCGGGCGCAGGCGGTGGTCTTCGCGTACGAGTCGGGCCTGGTGACCCCGGGCGGGAGCCGCTGACCCGGCGGGAGGCACCGGGCGGCCGTCTCCCCCCGCGAGGCGTCCGCCGGCGGGGCCCCGACCGGGGGCTTCCGCGACAGGAGCCGGCCGTGCCCCGTCGACCGACCGGACCGGCGCTCCGGGGGAGAACCCCACCCTTCGGAGGGGGTTGACCGCTCCTCCACCCCCTACTGCGGTATCAGGGGGGAGTTGGCCCCCCGGTGTGACGCTCCCCCACCCGTCCTCTTCCTACCTTCCTCTCGCCGACGACGAGAACGAGGGAGGGCGGACCGATGGGACGCATGTCGAGGACCCTGATCACCACCGCCGTGATGGCCGGAGTGATCGCAGGTACGGCGGGCTGGGCGTCCGGGACCGGTCAGGAGGCCGTGACCGGGGCACCGGTCGGGACGGAGGCGTGGCGGGCCGCGGGACTGCCGGATCCGGAGCGGATGGACCCGGCCGGGGTCGCGCGCTTCTTCGCCGGGCTGAGTCCCGTACGCCGGCGGGAGCTGGCGGCCTCCCACCCGACGGTCGTCGGGAACCTCGACGGAGCCCCCCTCGACCTGCGGTACGAGGCCAATGCCCGCTCAGTACGAGGGGAGTTCGGCGGAGCGCGGGTCCTCGCCCATGACCCGCGCGGCCGGGGACAGGTGGTCCTGGTGTACGGGGACCTGGCGCGGGCCGAGCACGTGGCCGTGCTGGTGCCCGGGTCCGACGTCGACGCGAACCGCGTGCAGCCGCTCGCGGACATGGCGGTGGCCCTGCGCCGGGCGACCGGCGACCGGACGGCAGTGATCGCCTGGGCGGGGTACACGACCCCCGTGGGAGTCGGCCTGGACGCGGCCACCGACCGGCTCGCCGGGGTCGGGGCGGACCGGTTGGCCCGGTTCGCGGACGGTCTGGCCGCGGTCGGGGCCGCGGAGCCGTCCGTCTTCTGCCACAGCTACGGCTCCGTGGTCTGCGGTCTCGCCGCCCACCGGCTGAAGGCCAAGGACCTGGTGGTCTTCGGCTCGCCCGGGATGCGCGCCGAGAACGCCGCGGCGCTCGGCACCTCCGCACGGGTCTGGGCGGCCAAGGCCCCCACCGACTGGATCGACCGGGTGCCGAACGTCGAGTTCGCGGGGCTCGGGCACGGCACCGACCCCACCGATCCGGCGTTCGGGGCACGGGTGGTCCCGGCCGGTGACGCCCGCGGCCACGGCGGCTACTTCGCGCCCGGCACCTCCTCGCTCCGCGCCTTCGCCCGGATCGCCGAGGGGGACGTCCGGTGAGCGGGCTCCTCACGAGGATCGAATCGGCCACTCCGGCCCACCGCGACCGGGCGGTCGACGGGCTCCGGGCCCTGGCGCTCCTGGCGGTGCCGACCGGGCACTGGCTGCTCGGCGGTTTCACGCTCTCCGCCGACGGGGCCCTGCACAACGCGAGTCCGCTGAGCGCCTTCGCCGACCTCTCCCCGGTGAGTTGGGTCCTCCAGACCTTGGGGATCTTCTTCCTGGTCGGTGGCTACGCCTCGGCCCTGTCGTACCGGCGCCGAGCGGGCTCCACACGCGCCTGGCTGGGCGGCCGGCTCGCCCGGCTGGGCCGCCCCGTGCTCGGGGTCTGCGCCGTCTGGGCGGTGCTGCTGCCCGTGCTGCACCACGGTCTCGGGGCGCCGGTGGACACGCTGCGGACGGCGTCCACCCTGGTGGTCCAGCCGCTCTGGTTCGTCGGGGTGTACGCGGTGGCCACCGCGCTCACTCCGCTGTGCGTGCGGGCGGCCCGCCGGCTCGGGTGCTGGGCCGCGGCACCGCTGCTCGGTTCGGTCGCCGTCGTGGACTTCCTCCGGTACGGGCCGTACGCCGACTCCGCGCCGGGCTGGCTGAGCCTCGTGAACGTCCTGCCGGGCTGGCTCTTCGCCTATCAGCTGGGCGCGTCCTGGGGCGAGGGCCGGGTCGGCCGTCGCCATGCGTGGGGGCTGCTGGTCGGCGGCGCCGCGCTCTTCGCCACCCTGCTGCTCGTCTTCGGCTACCCGGCGTCGATGGTCGGCGTGCCCGGCGAGGCCCGCACCAATTCGCACCCTCCGTCGCTGCTCGTCCTCGCCCTCGCCGCGGCCCAGAGCGGTGCGGCGGTCCTGCTCCGGGAGCGCCTGGGCCGGCTGCTGGTGCGGCCCGTGCTCTGGGCTCCGGTCGTGGTGGTCAACCTGTCCGCGATGACGGTGCTGTGCTGGCACCAGACGGCGATGCTCGCCGCCGCGGTGCCCGCCTCGTACGCCGGCGAGGTCGCAGGGCTGGTGGGCGCGCCGGACTCGGTCGGCTGGATCCTGGCCCGGCTGGCCTGGCTGCCGGTCTTCGCCGGCGCCCTCCTCGTGATCGGCCGGTACGCGCGCGCCTTCGAGTCGCCCTGGACGGGGACCGGGCCGGCCCGCCGGGCGCTGGCGGGGCTGCTGGCGGCCGGCTTCGCGGTCTTCGCCCTGGGGCTCGGTTGAGCGGGTGGTCAGCGCTCCCGGCCCACCGATGTGGCGCCCATGTCGGGGTACCGGTCGCCGGAGACCCGTCCGGCGATCGGCTCCAGCGCGGCGAGTTCGGCTTCGGTGAGGGTGAGGCGGGTGGCGGCGACGTTCTCCTGCAGGCGGGCGCGCTTGCGGGTGCCGGGGATGGGGACGACCGTCAGGCCGTGCACGGCGGCGCGCTGCTGCACCCAGGCGAGGGCGATCTGGGCCGGGGTCGCTCCGTGGGCGGCGGCGATCTTCCGGACCGGGTCAAGGAGGGCGGCGTTCCGCTCAGCGTTCTCACCGGTGAAGCGGGGCTGGTGCAAGCGGTAGTCCCCGCTCGACAGCTCCGTGGTGGCGTTCACGAAGGCGCCGGTCAGAAAGCCCCGGCCGAGCGGCGAGTACGGCACGAAGGTCACGCCGAGCTCGGCGGCGGCGCCGACGGCGCTGCGCTCCACGTCCCGGGAGAAGAGGGACCACTCCGACTGGAGGGCGGCGATCGGGTGCACGGCGTGGGCCTCGCGCAGTTCGGGCCCGGTGACCTCGCTCAGTCCCAGGTGGCGGACCTTGCCCTCGCGGACGAGTTCGGCCATCGCGCCGACGGACTCGGCGAACGGGACCTCCGGGTCACGGCGGTGCATGTAGTAGAGGTCGATGGTCTCGACGCCGAGGCGGCGCAGGCTGTCCTCGGCGGCCTTCTTGATGTACGCGGGGTCGTTGCGTATCCCCCGGTGGGCGGGGTCGTCGACGCGGCGCTCCACGCCGAACTTGGTGGCGAGGGTGACCTCGTCGCGGTGGGCGGCGAGGAAGGGGGCGAGGAACTCCTCGTTGGCGCCGTGGCCGTAGATGTCGGCGGTGTCGATCAGGGTGACGCCGACCTCCAGGGCCGCGTCGAGGGTGTCGCGGGCGGCGGTCCCGTCGGTTTCCCCGTAGAACTCGCTGATGCCCATGGCGCCGAAGCCCTGGATGCCGACCCGGGGGCCGTCCTGGCCGAGGCGCACGGTGTCGATCCTGGTCGTGCTGGTCATGAAGGGGTTCCTCCGCATGCGGTCCCGTAGTGGTTGATCTTGATGTCGAGTACGGCGAGCGTGTCCTGGAGCTCGGTGATCCGGGTGAGGACGTCACGCCGGGTGGCTTCCAGGAGCTCCCGCCGTTCGTCCCTGGTGTGGTCGCCCTCGCGCACCAGCTCGGCGTACCTGACCATGTCGGCGACCGGCATCCCGGTCAGCCGGAGCTTGCCGACGAAGCCGAGCCAGCTCAGGTCGCGATCGGTGAACCGGCGCTGCCCCGTGTGCGAACGGTCGACGTGGGGCATCAGGCCGATCCGCTCGTACCAGCGCAGGGTGTGCGCCGAGAGGCCGGTCAGGGCAGCCACCTCGCTGATGGTGTAGGGGGCCCGGTTGGTGCCCGGTGCGCTCGTGGTCGTGCTCGCGATCACGCTCATGGGCCCCACGCTAGAACCTTGGAGTGCACTCGAAGCAAGTAGGCTCGGCAGCATGCAGAGCAGCGTGCCGAGCCTGGCGTCGATCGAGAACTGGCCCGTCCCCACCGCGGCAGCCGCCGTCGTCCGCGCGGACGGCACCCTGGCCGGCTCCCACGGCCCCACCGGGCGGCGCTTCCCGCTCGCCTCGGTCACCAAGCCGCTCGCGGCGTACGCCGTCCTCGTCGCGTACGAGGAGGGGGCGATCGACCTCGACGAGCCGGCCGGCCCCGAGGGGGCGACCGTGCGACACCTCCTCGCACACACCTCGGGGCTCGCCTTCGACGAGAACCGGGTGACGGCCGCACCGGGCACCCGGCGGATCTACTCGAACACCGGCTTCGAAGCGCTCGGTGACCACGTCGCCAAGGCGACCGACATCCCCTTCGCCGACTATCTGCACCAGGCGGTCCTGGAGCCCTTGGGAATGTCCTCGACGACCCTGGAGGGCTCGCCCGCGAAGGACGGCGTGTCGACCGTGGACGACCTGGTGCGGTTCGCCGCCGAGGTGCAGGCGCCGCGGCTGCTCGACGCGCGGACCGTCCTGGACGCGATGACCGTCACCCACCCCGGTCTGACCGGCATCCTGCCGGGCTACGGGCACCAGAGGCCGAACGACTGGGGGCTCGGCTTCGAGATCCGGGACGGCAAGTCCCCGCACTGGACGGGCGCGACGTCCTCGCCGCGGACCTTCGGCCACTTCGGGCAGGCCGGCACCTTCCTGTGGATCGATCCGGACGCGGGCGCCGCCTGCGTCGCCCTCACCGACCGGCCCTTCGGCCCCTGGGCGATCGAGGCCTGGCCGCCGTTCACGGACGCGGTCCTGGCGGATCTGCGCGCGCGCTGAACCGATTCGGTCAGACCGCGCAGCCGGTCTCCGGGAGCGTGCCGTCGATCCCCATGACGATCACGTCGACCTCGCCGCCCCGGTCCTCGGCGTAGACGGCCGTGCAGACCAGTTGCTGGACGGCGGCCTCGGAGAGGTCCCGGACGGGGAACGGGGAACGGAGCCGGACGACCCGGCGCCCCCCCGTGGTCGGCTGCCCCTTGAGTTCCTCGACGCGCGGCGGGGCGTCGAACGCCGGGATCCCCGTGGTCAGGCCCGCCGAGGCATCGGCCTCGCTCGGGCCGGCGAGCAGCACGGCGAGCACCTTGTCGGTGGCGACCGCGCCGCTTCCCCAGGCCGGGGAGGTCTCGGCCGGGCCCACGCCGGTCTCCCCCGGCTCCGGTCGCGTCCGGACGACGCCGGGCGGCAGGGTCTCCTCGGGGAACGGCCGCTGGAGGTCGCGGATCACCGGAACCGGCCGTCCGTCCGGTCCGAGGAAGTAGAGCACCATCCGGAACTCGGGCGGCGGGGCGACGATGACGGTCGCGGCGCCGCCCGCCTCGACGACGTCGGTCTCCTGGATGCCGCAGGCGGCGAGCGTCACCGCACCGAGCAGGGCGGCCGCGACCGTCCGGCGCCTCACAGTGGCGTCCGCACGGTGAAGACGGCGCCGCCCGTCGGTTGGTTGGCGGCCCGAATGGTGCCGCCGTGCAGCCGTACGTTCTCCAGGGTGATCGCGAGGCCGAGGCCGCTGCCCACCGAACGGGTCCTGGCCAGGTCCGCCTTGTAGAAGCGGTCGAAGACGTGCGGGAGGATGTCCGGCGGAATGCCCGGCCCCCGGTCGGCGACCTCCGTCACCAGCTCGTTCCCTTCCACGTACTGCAGGACCGTGACCGGCGCCGCGCCGTGTCGGAGGGCGTTGCCGACGAGGTTGGCGACGACGACGTCGAAACGACGCGGGTCGAGGCGGGCCCGGACGCCCTCGGTGAGGTGCGGGAGGACCTGCTCCGGGTCCGTCCAGTGCCGGTGCTGGAGGGTCTTTCGGACGCAGTCGGCGGCGTCGACCTCGTCGAGGTGGAGTTCGGCGGCACGGGCGTCGAAGCGGGAGATCTCCATCAGGTCCTCGACGAGCACGGCGAGTTTGCCGGTCTCGGCGCTGATCAGCCGCACGGCGCGGGCGGTGTCGCTGTCGAGGGCATCGGCGTCCTCGTCCAGGAGCTCGGTGACCGCGAGCATTCCGGCCAGCGGAGTGCGCAGTTCGTGCGAGACGTCGGAGGCGAAGCGGCGGGCGCGGGCCTCGGCGCTGCGGAGCTCCGCCACGGAACGTTCCAGCTGGGCGGCGGACTCGTTGAACGTGCGTGCCAGATCGGCGAGTTCGTCGCTGCCCTTCGCATGGATCCGGGTGTCGAGCTGACCGCGCCCCATGCTCTGGGCGGCGCGCCGCAGTTCCCGTACCGGGCGGAGCACTCCGCGCGAGGCGACGAGGGCGGGGATCAGGGCGATGGCCAGGGCCGGGAGGGCTCCGTCACGGGCGGCGCTGACCATGGCCTCGATGTTCGCCTCCTCCTCGTCGAGCTCCATCACGGCGTACAGCACGAGGCCGGTGGGTTGGGCCGTGCCGCGGGTCGCGTGCGTCCGGAAGACGGCGGGGACGGCGATCGTCAGGTACGGGGTGCCGCCCTTCACGACGCGCTGGAAGCTGCCGTGCGGACGGGCCGAACCCGCCTGCGCGCGGGCGCGCAGTTCGGGGGTGATGACGGTGGACGTGGGGCGGTCGGTGGAGGAGATGCGGACGGAGCCGTACTCCGCGTAGACCCGCCAGGGGCGCGGCTTGCCCTGGCGGGCGATGGCGAGGAGGTTGCTCCGGAGGGAGTCGGGGACGACCGGCAGGTCGATGGAGAGCGCGTCGACCTGGCCCCGGAAGGCGGAGACGGCGGTGTCCTGGGTCTGTTCCAGGATCGCGTTGCGGGCGGCACGATAGGTCAGCGCGGCGGTGGTGCCGCAGCCGACGGCAGCGACGAGCAGGAAGGCGAGGACGAGCCGGGTCCGCAGGCCGAAGGGGCGCAGCCGGGGGCCGCGGGCCCGGCGACGGCCCCGCGGGGCGTCCGGGGCCGCGAGGCGTTCCCGGCCCGGTGGCGTGCCGGGCTCCGCCTCCGCCCGGGTGGTCGGTTCCGGGCTCACGCAGGCCTTCACAGCGGGCCGAAGCGGTAGCCGAAGCCCCGCAGCGTCTGGATGTAGCGGGGGTCGCCCGGAACGTCCTCGATCTTGTTCCGCAGCCGGCGGACACAGGCGTCGACCAGTCGGGCGTCCCCGTGGTAGCTGTGCTCCCAGACGTGTTCGAGGAGTTGCTGACGGCTGAAGACCTGCTCGGGGGCGGCCGTCAGGTGGAGCAGCAGCTTCAGCTCGGACGGCGCGAGGGCGAGGCGCTCGCCGGCCTTCGCCACGGTGAGGCCGACCCGGTCGATCGCGAGCTCCCCGTGGAACTCGACGGCGGGACGGCCGGTCCCGGGGTCCTCGATGCGGCGCAGCACGGCCCGGATCCGGGCTTCGATGACCTCGGTGCGGGCGGGCTTCACGATGTAGTCGTCGGCTCCGGCCTCCAACCCGACGACGACGTCGAAGTCATCGCCCCGGGCGGTCAGCATGATGATCGGCAGCTGGCTGCCCTCCCGGACCTGCCGGCAGACCTGGACGCCGTTCATGCCGGGCAGCATGAGGTCGAGCAGGAGCAGGTCGGGCCGGAACTCTCCGAGCGCGGCGAGCCCCGCCTCGCCGGTGGGTGCGGTCCGGACCTCGTGGCCGCGTCGTCGGAGGCCGAGTTCGACGCCTTCGCGGACGGAGGGGTCGTCTTCGATGAGGAGCAGGCGGGGCATGTGTGGAGTATCCCAAGGTCGTTTTCGTCCCCGGTCGGGGAGGTCATCGGTCTCATCGGGGCCTTGGGCGGCGGGGCGGCCCGGGGAGACCCCGCGGGACGGAGGTGCGGAGGCGTCGTCAGGTGCGGCGCACCGGGACGCGCAGCCGGCTCGCCGCGGAGGCGAGGAGGGTTTCCACCTCCGTGAGGCGCAGGGGGCGGGCGAGCAGGGCGAAGACCGCGAGGATCGTGAGGGCTCCGGCGGAGCCGGTGACGAACGGGCCCGCCGCCTCCGTCGCGTCGACGACGAACAGGCCGTAGCCGGCCGCCGGCACCGCCGCGACCAGGAGCCGTCCGAGGGCACCCGCCGCGCTGCCGGCTCCGTCCCGTGGCCGTCCCGGCGCCGTCTCCGGGCCGCCCCGCAGCCGGCGCCGCAGCGCGTGTGCCGTGACCGCCCAACCCGCCCAGAGCGCAAGGGAGTAGGCCGCTGCCATGCCGGTGACCGCCCAGCGGGTCGGGAGGACGTGGTACGCGGCCAGGGAGAGCCCTGCGTTCAGGGTTGCGATGACCAGGTTGAGGAGGAAGGGGGTGCGGGTGTCGCGCAGGGCGTAGAAGGCGCGGGTGCACACGTACTGACCGGAGAGGGCGATCAGGCCGGGTGCGAAGGCCATCAGGGTCCAGGACATCGCGCGGATGTCGTCGCCGGTGGTCGCCCCGTGCCGGAAGACCAGCGTCATCAGCGGCAGGGCGAGCGCGAGGAGCGCACAGGCGGCGGGGACGACGGCCGCGGAGCTGGTCCGCAGGGCGTAGGAGACGTCCCGCCGGACGCCCGCGAGGTCACCGTCTGCGGCGGTGGCGCTCATCCGGGGCAGCAGCGCGGTGACGAGGGAGACCGTGATGATGCCGTGCGGGACGGTCCACAGCAGATAGGCGTTGTTGTAGGCGGTGATGCCGCCGCCGCTGATCGTCGTGCCCGCGGAGGTGGCGAGCCAGGTGGTCACCCAGTACGCGCCCTGGTTGGTGAGGACGAGCAGCACCAGCCAGCCCGCCGAGCGCAGCGGGGTGGCGAGGCCGCTGCCGCGCCAGTCGAACCGGGGCCGCCAGCGGAAGCCGGCGGCACGCAGCGCGGGCAGGAGGGCGAGGGCCTGGAGCAGGATGCCGGCGGTGGTGCCCCAGCCGAGCAGCGCCGTCTCGCCGGGGGTGAGTTCGCCGCCGTCCCCCACGGTCAGGAACAGGCCGAAGACGGCGACGACGACCACGTTGTTGAGCACCGGGGCCCACATCATCGCGCCGAACCGGCCTCGGGCGTTGAGGACTTGCCCGAGGAGGGTGAAGAGGCCGAGGAAGAGGATCTGCGGGAGGCAGGTGCGGGCGAAGGCGATGGTCAGGTCCCGCTGGCCGCCGACGTAGTCGGTGTACGTGTCGACGATGAGCGGGGCCGCCAGCACCGCGACGGCCGTGAGCGCGGCGAGGGCGAGCGCGCAGAGGGTGAGGAGCCGGTCGGTGTAGGCGGCGCCGCCGTCCTCGTGTTCCTTCGCGGCCTTGACCAGTTCGGGGACGAAGACCGCGTTGAGGGCGCCGCCGAGGAGCAGCATGTAGACGATGGTGGGGACGGAGTTGCCGACCGCGTAGCCGTCGGCGACCAGGCCCGCACCGAGCGCGGCGGCGACGACGGAGGCACGGAGGAAGCCGGTGGCGCGCGAGACGAGCGACCCGGCGGCCATGACGGCACCGCTGCGGAGGACGGACGCGGCCTTCGGTCGGGGGCGTTCGGTGAGCGTGGCCGTCATCGACGGGCCAGATAGGCGTGGAAGGCCCGGTAGAGCGCATGGTTGGTCGTGCCGTGCATCGGTGTCTCCCACTCCCCCAGTGTTTCGACGACCCGGCCGCCGGTGCCGAGCTTCCAGCGGAGGAGGCCGTGGGCACGGTCGTTCGGATCAAGGGTGGAGGGTACCCCGCGCAGGTCGTAGACGGCGGCGCCGAGGGCGTGGGCGTCGAGCAGCATGCGCCACTGGAGGGCGTTGGAGGGCCGCACCTCCCGGCGGTGGTCGGCGGATGCCCCGGTCTGGTACCAGACCCGGCCCCCCACGGTGACCATGGTGTGCGCGGCGAGGACCTCGCCCTCGTGGCGGGCGAGGTAGAGCTTCATGCGGCCCGGTTGTTCGGCGTTGAGGACGGCGTACTGGCGCTCGTAGTACGCGAGGGAGCGGCCGAGCCGGAAGCCGTCGCGTTCCTCGGTGATGCGGAGCAGCCGGTAGAACTCCGGAAGGTCGGCCGCGGAACCGACGACGACCTCGACGCCGGACTTCCGCGCCTTGCGGACGTTGCGCCGCCACTCCTGGTTGAGGCCGGACCACAGGTCGTCGGTGTCACGGCCGGCGAGCGGGACCTGGAAGACGTGCCGGGGCTGGGCGTCGGCGCCGTCCTCGGAGTCGCCGCCGCAGCGGCGCCAGCCGCGGGCCCGCAGGCGTTCGGCGACGGCGGTGCCCAGCGGGTCGACCTCGTCGGCCAGGACGTCGGAGAGCCGTTTGCCGGGCCCGGTGCCGGCCTTCACCGTGGCGGCGGCCCACCGCCGGTGGGCCGGCCCCGGCCCGATGCGGACCGCGAAGGCGCCGCAGGCGCGCAGGTGGCCGAGGAGCGGGGCGAGCCAGCCGTCCAGGTCGGGGTCGGCCCAGTCGGCGACGGGCCCTTCGGGCAGGTAGGCGAAGTACTTCCGGGTGCCGGGGAAGGGGCGGAGCAGGACGAGTGCGACGCCCGCCAGATCGGCCCCTTCCCTTCCCCAACCGATGAGTTGGTGGCTCCAGCCGTCCTTCACCCGTGCCCAGGAGGGAAGTTGGAGGAAGCTCGGCCCGTCCGCGCCGGAGCGGGAGTCGAGGAACGCACGGTACGCCTCGGGGGTCACGGGCCCGAGCCTGACCGGTCCCGCGGGGGCACGGCGGTCGGTGGGTGCGGCCGTCACGAGCAGGGCTGACACAACGGGGAGCCTCCTTGTTCCGCCCCTCGGTGGTGGGGCGCACAGCAGGCTCACAGCCGAATTCGACCGGTGCGCGCGGTGATTGTGACAGGACGATGACGGTTCTGCCGCAGCCTTCGTCACACGGGCTCCCAGCGCCCCGCGGAGGGGCGACGGCGTCCTACAGTCCAGGACATCCCACCTCTTTCCTCACCACTGCGGAGGCCTTCCGTGCTGCCGATACGCACCTCGCACCCGACCCGGGCGCCCTTGCCCGAGGGCCCGCGCCTGCCGGGGCGTGCGTCCCGTCCCGCCCTCGCGGCCGTGGCGCTGGCCGTGTCCCTCACCGCCTGCTCGGCGCAGGCGGCGGAGAACCCGGCAGGGTCTCGGCCCGGGGCCGCGGGGGCGTCCCCGGCGAAGGTGGCGGTGGCGGCGAAGAGCGCCGGCAGCCCGGTGGTCGTGACCGCCTCCGGCGGCACGCTCACGGACGTGCGGGTCGTCGACGCCGAGGGCGGAACCCTCAAGGGCCGTACGGGTGCGGGCGGGACGAGCTGGACGTCGGACCGCAAGGCGCTGCCGGGCACCACCTACACCGTCGAGGCGACGTCCCGCACCGCCGACGGCAAGGAGTCGACCGCCCGGTCCTCCTTCGCCACCCCGGCGCCCGAGAAGGTCAACAAGCTGACCCTGGCCCCCGGCAAGAACACCACCGTGGGCATCGGGCACCCGCTCTCCGTCGTCTTCGACCTCCCGGTGACGCGGAAGGCGGACGTCGAGAAGCAGCTGAAGGTGCACACCTCGAACGGCACCGAGGGCTCCTGGGGTTGGGTCAAGGACCACTCGGGGCGGGACCGGGTGGACTGGCGGCCCAAGGAGTACTGGAAGCCGGGCACCGAGGTCACCCTCGAAGCGGACCTCAACGGCACCGACTCGGGCGGCGGCTGGTTCGTGCGGGACTACCGCACCGGCTTCACCGTCGGCGCGGCGCAGGTCGTGAAGGTCGACCTCGACGCGCACCGGCTGGTGCTGGAGCGGGACGGGAAGGCGGTCCGCACCATCCCGGTCTCCGGCGGCACCCCGGGGGGCGACAAGCGGTCCTGGCGGGGGACGGCCGTACTGATGGCCAAGGAGGGCACCATCAACATGAATTCCGAGACGGTCGGGCTCGGCGACGCCTACGACAAGATGGTCGACTACTCGATGCGGCTCACCTGGTCCGGGATGTACGCGCACGCGGCGCCGTGGAACGCCGCGTACTTCGGCAAGGCCAACCGGAGTTCCGGCTGCATCGGCATGAGCAACGAGGACGCGGCGGACTTCTACGCCGCGGTGCACGTGGGTGACCCCTTCGAGATCAAGGGGCGCGAGACGAAGGGCGAGGTGGCGGAGGGGAACGGCTACGGGGCCTGGAACATCGGCTGGGAGGACTGGAAGGCGAAGAGCGCCCTGCGCTGACGCGCCCCCGCCCGCCCCGGCGCCGCCCTCCCGCGGCGCCCCGGCGGGGCAACACCCCGCGGCGCGGCCTCCCGGCCCGGCGTCCGCGGGACACTGGTCACGGGGCGCGCATCTCCCACACCAGCACCTCCGCGTCGGTGGTCGCGCGCAGCTCCGGCACCTCCGCACCGGTGACGCGGGCCGCGTCGCCCGGGCCCAGCTCCTCGCCGTCCAGCCGCACGGTCCCCCGCACCACGTGCACATACGCGAAGTCGGCTGCCGGAACCGCGGTGCGCTCCCCCGCACCGGGCCGGTGCACGTGCAGGACCGCGCCCGCCCCGGGCAAGCGGTACGTCGTCCCGAGCTCCCGCACCACCTCGTAGGAGGGCTCTCCGCCCGGCCGGAGCGGTGCGAGCCACATCTGGACGAAGACGAGCGGCGCGTCGGCGTCGTTGCGCTCCACGTGGCGGACGCCGCCCGCCGAGCCGAGCCGCTGGAGGTCGCCGGGCCGGACGACGGTCTCGTGGCCGGCGCTGTCCCGGTGGGTGAGTTCGCCCTCGACGACCCAGGTCACGATCTCGGTGTGGCTGTGCGGGTGCTCGTCGAAGCCGGCCCCGGGCGCGAGCCGCTCCTCGTTGCAGGCGAGGAGCGCGCCGAAGCGGAGGTTGTCGGGGTCGTAGTGCGGGCCGAAGGACAGGGCGTGCCGGGTCTCGATCCCGGCCGCCGGGTCGCCCCCGGGGTAGCGCTCGCCGGCGCGCTGGATGCGGATCACGGGGGCCACCGTAGTCCCCCGCCTCGGCCCCGTCGGGACGAAACCGCCCCGGCCCCGCACACCGGCGTCCGGATAAGGCAGTCTTGTCCCCGTGCCTGAACCCGTGAACGCCGCTCATCCGCACGCCGCGACCCTGAAGCGCCTCGAACAGTCCTCCGGACGGCTCGCCGCCGGCGCCATCGCCCGCATGGACGAGACGCTGCCGTGGTACCGCGCGATGCCGCCCGAGAACCGGTCGTGGATCGGCCTGGTCGCGCAGGCCGGCATCGCCGCGTTCACCGAGTGGTTCCGGCACCCCGAGACCCCGCAGGCGATCTCCACGGACGTCTTCGGCACCGCTCCCCGCGAACTGACCCGCGCGATCACCTTGCGCCAGACCGTGGAGATGGTCCGCACCACGATCGAGGTCATGGAGTCGGCGATCGAGGAGGTCGCGGCCCCCGGCGACGAGTCCGTGCTGCGCGAGGCGCTCCTCGTGTACGCGCGGGAGATCGCGTTCGCCACCGCCCAGGTGTACGCGCAGGCCGCCGAGGCCCGGGGCGCCTGGGACGCGCGCCTGGAGTCACTGGTGGTGAACGCGGTGCTCTCCGGCGAGGCCGACGAGGGCGCCGTCTCCCGGGCTGCGGCCCTCGGCTGGAACTCCCCGGACCACGTGTGCGTGGTCCTCGGCACGGCTCCCGACGGGGACAGCGAGTTGACCGTGGAAGCGATCCGCCGCGCCGCCCGGCACGCCAAGCTGCAGGTCCTCACCGGTGTCCTCGGCAACCGGCTCGTCGTCATCGCGGGCGGCAACGACAACCCCCTCGCCGTGGCGAAGGCCCTGATCGGGCCGTACGCGCAGGGGCCGGTCGTGGCCGGCCCGGTCGTCCCGGACCTGCTCGCCGCAACGCGTTCCGCGCAGGCCGCCGCGGCCGGCCTCAAGGCGTGCTCGGCCTGGCAGGACGCGCCCCGCCCGGTCCTGGCGGACGATCTCCTCCCGGAGCGCGCCATCGCATCCGACCCTTCGGCACGCGAGCAGTTGGTGGAGGAGATCTACAGACCGCTGGAGGAAGCCGGGTCGGCGCTGCTCGAAACTCTCAGTGTCTACCTGGAGCAGGCGAGCAGCCTGGAAGGCGCGGCCAGGATGCTCTTCGTCCACCCGAACACCGTGCGCTACCGGCTTCGACGTGTGACCGACGTCACCGGCTGGTCACCCTCCGACGTGCGCTCCGCCTTCACTCTGCGGATCGCCCTCATCCTGGGGCGCTTGGCCGACGGAGATTCCCAGTCCTAGACTTTTGTCGAACACCAACAATTCCCCCGACGGTTCTTCGTCCTTGTCCCCACGGGCGCTCGAAGCCGTCCCCAAGAGAGAGTGTGAGGGTGCTCGTACTCGTCGCTCCCGGCCAAGGCGCCCAGACGCCCGGCTTCCTGACCCCCTGGCTCGAACTCCCCGGCGCCGCCGACCGCATCGCGGCCTGGTCCGACGCGATCGGGCTCGACCTCGCCCACTACGGCACGAAGGCGGACGCGGACGAGATCCGTGACACCGCCGTGGCCCAGCCGCTCCTCGTCGCCGCCGGACTGCTGTCCGCCGCCGCGCTCGACGCCGGTGCGCCCGGCGTCGTCGCCGGTCACAGCGTCGGCGAGTTCACCGCCGCCGCATTCGCGGGCGTCCTCGACGACACCGCGGCGCTGCGACTCGTCCGTACCCGCGGACTCGCGATGGCCGAGGCCGCCGCGATCACCGCGACGGGCATGTCGGCGCTGCTCGGCGGCGACCCCGAGGTGACCGTCCCGCACCTGGAGAAGCTCGGCCTGACCCCGGCGAACGTGAACGGCGCCGGCCAGATCGTGGCCGCCGGCACCCTGGAGCAGCTGGCCGCCCTGGAGGCGGACAAGCCCGAGGGCGTCCGTCGGGTCGTCGCGCTCAAGGTCGCCGGCGCCTTCCACACGCACCACATGGCCCCGGCCGTGGCGAAGCTGGAGGAGGCGGCGAAGCAGCTGTCCCCGGCCGCCCCGACCACCCGCTACGTCTCCAACAAGGACGGGCAGGTCGTCGCCGACGGCGCCGAGGTCCTGGCCCGCCTGGTCGGCCAGGTCGCCAACCCGGTCCGCTGGGACCTGTGCATGGAGACCTTCAAGGAGCTCGGCGCGACCGCGCTCGTCGAGGTCTGCCCCGGCGGCACCCTGACGGGCCTCGCCAAGCGCGCCCTGCCCGGTGTGGCCACGGTCGCCCTGAAGACTCCCGACGACCTCGACGCGGCCCGTGCGCTCGTCGCCGAGCACGCGGCTGCCTGAGAAGGAGTGTCGAGAAGCATGTCGAAGATCAAGCCCAGCAAGGGCGCCCCGTACGCGCGGATCCTGGGGGTCGGCGGCTACCGCCCCACCCGGGTCGTGCCGAACGAGGTGATCCTCGAGAAGATCGACTCCTCCGACGAGTGGATCCGCTCGCGCTCGGGCATCGCCACCCGCCACTGGGCCTCCCCGGAGGAGACCGTCGCCGCCATGTCGGTGGAGGCGTCGGGCAAGGCCATCGCCGACGCCGGGATCACCCCCGAGCAGATCGGTGCCGTGATCGTCTCGACGGTCTCGCACTTCAAGCAGACCCCTGCCGTCGCCACCGAGATCGCCGACAAGATCGGCGCCGGGAAGCCGGCCGCGTTCGACATCTCCGCCGGCTGCGCGGGCTTCGGCTACGGCCTGACGCTCGCCAAGGGCATGATCGTCGAGGGCTCTGCGGAGTACGTGCTCGTCATCGGTGTCGAGCGGCTCAGCGACCTGACGGACCTGGAAGACCGCGCGACGGCCTTCCTGTTCGGCGACGGCGCCGGCGCCGTGGTCGTCGGTCCCTCCGCGGAACCGCACATCGGCCCCACCGTCTGGGGTTCCGAGGGCGACAAGTCCGAGACGATCAAGCAGACCGTGCCGTGGAACGACTTCCGCGTCGGCGACGTCTCTCAGCTCCCGGTCAACGAGCACGGCGAGCTCAAGTTCCCGGCCATCACGCAGGAGGGCCAGGCGGTGTTCCGCTGGGCCGTCTTCGAGATGGCGAAGGTCGCCCAGCAGGCGCTGGACGCCGCCGGCATCACGGCGGACGACCTGGACGTCTTCATCCCGCACCAGGCGAACATGCGGATCATCGACTCGATGGTGAAGACCCTGAAGCTGCCGGAGCACGTCACGGTCGCCCGCGACGTGGAAACCACCGGCAACACCTCGGCCGCCTCGATCCCGCTCGCCATGGAGCGGCTCTTGGCGACCGGGAAGGCGAAGAGCGGCGACACCGCGCTCGTCATCGGCTTCGGGGCGGGTCTCGTCTACGCCGCGACGGTCGTTACCCTCCCCTAGGCACACCGGATCCCCCGGAAGCCCCCGTACCGAAGTAACCGCAAGAAGGAGCGCCACTATGGCTCACACCCAGGACGAGATCGTCAAGGGCCTCGCCGAGATCGTCAACGAGATCGCCGGCATCCCGGTCGAGGACGTCCAGCTGGACAAGTCCTTCACCGACGACCTGGACGTCGACTCCCTGTCCATGGTCGAGGTCGTCGTCGCCGCCGAAGAGCGCTTCGACGTCAAGATCCCGGACGAGGACGTCAAGAACCTCAAGACCGTGGGCGACGCTGCCGACTACATCCTGAAGCACCAGGGCTGATTCGGTCCTCGCTGACTCGGTACGCCACCCGGCGGTGGCGCCGCACTTCGACCATCACACACGTGGAGAAAGAATTCCTGTGAGCTCGACCAATCGCACCGTGGTCGTCACCGGTCTCGGCGCAACCACACCGCTGGGTGGCGATTCCGCATCGACCTGGGAAGGTCTGATCGCGGGACGTTCCGGCGTCAAGCCCCTGGAGGGCGAGCGCTTCGCCGAACTGCCCGTCCAGATCGCGGCGACCGCCGCGGTCGACCCGGGCGACCTCCTGCCCCGCCCGCTCGCCCGCAGGCTCGACCGTTCGGCGCAGTTCGCGCTGATCGCGGCCCGCGAGGCCTGGGCCGACGCGGGCTACACCGGCCCGGCCGGCGAGGACGAGAAGCTCGTGCCCGAGCGGCTCGGCTCCGTCATCGCCTCCGGCATCGGCGGTGTCACCACGCTGCTCGACCAGTACGACGTGCTGAAGGAGAAGGGCGTACGCCGCGTCTCCCCGCACACCGTTCCCATGCTGATGCCCAACAGCCCCTCCGCGAACGTGGGTCTGGAGGTGAACGCCCGGGCGGGCGTCCACACCCCCGTCTCCGCCTGCGCATCGGGGGCCGAGGCGATCGGCTACGCCGTCGAGATGATCCGCACCGGCCGTGCCGACGTGGTCGTCGCCGGCGGCACCGAGGCCGCGATCCACCCGCTGCCCATCGCCGCCTTCGCCAACATGATGGCGATGTCCAAGAACAACGACGAGCCGACGAAGGCCTCGCGTCCCTACGACACCGGGCGCGACGGCTTCGTGCTCGGCGAGGGCGCCGGCGTCGTGGTGCTGGAGTCCGAGGAGCACGCGAAGGCCCGTGGCGCCCGCATCTACTGCGAGGTGCTCGGCCAGGGCCTGTCGGCCGACAGCCACCACATCGCGCAGCCCGAGCCGACCGGCCGGGGCATCGCCGCCGCGATGCAGAACCTGCTGGACTCCACGGACCTCAAGCCGTCCGAGGTGGTCCACCTCAATGCGCACGCCACGTCGACGCCGCAGGGCGACGTCGCCGAGATCAAGGCGCTGCGGAAGGTCCTGGGCGACGACCTGGACCACGTCGCGATCTCCGCGACGAAGTCGATGACCGGTCACCTCCTCGGTGGCGCGGGCGGCATCGAGACCGTCGCGACGGTCCTGGCGCTCCACCACCGTCTGGCCCCGCCGACGATCAACGTCGACGACCTGGACCCCGAGGTCGAGGCCGACGTCGTCCGCGACGCGCCCCGCGAGCTGCCGCAGGGCACGATCGCCGCGATCAACAACAGCTTCGGCTTCGGCGGCCACAACGTGGTCCTGGCGTTCCGCACGGTCTGACGCCCGGCTGATCGCGAAGGCCCACCCCCGGTTCGGGGGTGGGCCTTTCCCGTGGGTTCGGCACTCGGAGGGGGCAACGGCGCACCGTCCGCCACGCGCCGGCTCAAGACGACGTGGCCGCCCGCGAGGGCGGGCACGGGAAGACCGCTGCGGCGCCGAAGGCGGCCATCGCGCCGGCATGCGTGATCGCCCTCCCGCCCGGCGCGCCCCGTGCGGGACCCGCCGCGCTTCGCCGGGAAGCGTCAGACGACCTGGTGCAGCCAGCGCACGGGGGCGCCCTCGCCGGCGTACCTGAAGGGCTCCAGTTCGTCGTCCCAGGGCTTCCCGAGCAGCTTGGCGATCTCCGACTCCAGTTGGGTCTCACCCTGTGCCGAGCGTGCGAGGGCGGCCCGGAGGCGGTCCTCCGGGATCAGGATGTCCCCGTGCATACCGGTGACGGCATGGAAGATGCCCAGGTCGGGAGTGGCGCTGTAGCGCTCGCCCTCGGCGGTGGGACAGGGCTCCGCGGTGACCTCGAAGCGGAGCATCTGCCAGCCGCGGAGCGCGGAGGCGAGTGTGGAGGCGGTGCCGGTCTGCCCCTTCCAGGAGAGCTCGGCTCTCCAGGTGCCGGGGGACGCGGGTTGGCGGATCCAGTCGAGCTGGACCCGCGCACCGAGGACACCCGCGACCGCCCATTCGACGTGCGGGCACAGCGCGCGCGGTGCGGAGTGAACGTACAGGACTCCACGTGTCGTCACCGGGACCTCCAGTGTGGGACGAGGTTCGCCTTTTCCCAGCGGCCTCAGTAAACAGCATCAGGAGCAGAACATCGCAAACCCTCAAAAAGGGGACAGCATGTGACGTGATGTAATTTACCGGAACCGGTTGGCGAAGGCGCCTCTGGTTCGACGGGGAAAAGCTACCGTGCCGCACCGTCATCGGGATGACGTACGGTCGCTCCGGGGTCGGGTGGACACGAAGCTTTCACCCGCCAGGACGCCGAAGGAGGGGCCGGGGATGCGCGGTCGACACCGCTTCCGCACCGCCGTCGCCGTCGCCACGGCGGCACTGCTGTGCGGCGGAACGCTCTCCGGTTGCGCCTCCGAAACCCCGGAGGCGGCGGCTCCCGGCGCCGGATCCACACCACCCCCGGCCCCGGCCTCGCCCCCGAGCCCGACCTCGCGGTGGGACGTCTCCCCCGCCTCCGTCGCGGCCGTCGGGGACTCGATGACCCGCGCCTTCGACGCCTGCTCGGTCCTGTCGGACTGCCCCGAGGCCTCGTGGGCCACCGGGACGGACACCGCCGTCAACAGTCTGGCGGTGCGGCTGCTCGGCCCGGAGAAGGCGGCCACCCACAGCTGGAACCTGGCCAGGACGGGGGCACGGATGGCGGAGCTCCCGGAACAGATGGCCGGGGCCGCGGCCGAGGAGCCCGCCCTGGTGACCGTGATGATGGGGGCGAACGACGCCTGTCGGGCCACCCCGGACCTCATGACCCCGGTCGAGGACTTCCGCGCCTCCTTCGAGGCGGCGCTCGCACGGCTGTGGGCCGGCGCGCCGAAGGCACAGGTGTACGTGGCGAGCGTGCCGGACCTCAAGCACCTGTGGTCGACGGGGCGGCTGAGCCCCATGGGACTCAAGGTGTGGAAACTGGGAATCTGCGGTGCGATGCTGGCGGACGCGGAGGACCTGGGGCCGGCCGCGGAGCGGCGGCGGGCGGCGGTGCGGGACCGGGTGGTGGCGTACAACGAAGCCCTGGCGCAGGTCTGCGCCGGGGACGCGCGCTGCCGGTACGACGACGGGGCGGTGTTCGCCTTCCGCTTCGACGGCAGCCAGTTGAGCCCCTGGGACTGGTTCCATCCGAGCAAGGACGGGCAGGCACGCCTCGCCGAGCTGGCGTACCGGCGGATCACCGAGGAGTGAGGGCCCCGGGGCGGTCGTCAGGTTCCGCCCCGGGGCCGGTTCGCGAGGACGTCCGGGTCAGACGTCGAGGGTCGCCGTCAGACGGGCGTCGACGAGGGAGCGGGCCGCGATGACCTCGTAGGAACCGGCGACGAAGGTCCAGTCGCCCTCCTCCCCGTCCCAGATCTCGAAGGCGCGGCGGGGCAGCGGGATCTCGGTCTCGACGGTCTCGCCGGGAGCGGCCGGGACGCTTGCGAAGCCGGCGAGCCAGCGGGCCGGGCGCTCCACCGCGTCGTCCACGGGGACCAGATAGATCTGGACCGTCTCGCGGCCCGCCCGGGTGCCGGTGTTGGTGATCCGCACGGTGACCGCGTCGGGGGCCGCAAGCAGGGAGTCGTACGACCAGTCGGTGTAACCCAGGCCGTGCCCGAAGGGGTACGCGGGTACGGCGCCGGCCTTGTCCCAGGCGCGGTAGCCGATGGCGATGCCCTCGGCGTAGTGCAGCGCACCGTCGGTCGGGGCGACCTCGGTGACGGGGACCTCGGCGAGGGTTCCGGGCCAGGTGGTGGGGAGGCGACCGCCGGGCTCCTCCACGCCGGTGAGGACGTCGGCGAGGGCGGCTCCGCCCTCCTGGCCGGGGAACCAGCCGAGCAGGATCGCGGCCACGTCCCCGCGCCAGGGCAGTTCCACCGGGGAGCCGGAGTTGACGACGACGACGGTGTTCGGGTTGACCGCGGCGACGGCCCGGACCAGGTCGTCCTGACGACCGGGAAGGGCGAGGTCCTTGCGGTCGAAGCCCTCGGACTCGACGCGCTCGGTGGTGGCGACGACCACGACGGCGGTGTCCGCGGTGCGGGCGGCCTCCACGGCTTCGGCGATCAGTTCGTCGGGGTCACGGCGGGGACCGAGGTGGACGAAGGAGAACATGACGGCCGGCAGCGGGGCCGCGAACTCCTTGTCCAGGGTGTGGAGCAGGGACACCTCGACGGTCTCCCCCGCGGTGAGCTCCACCGTGGCGCGCTCGACCGGGGAGCCGAAGAAGGCTTCGAAGGGGTCGGTCTCGGCCCCCATGGCCTGTGTTCCCTCGAAGAGGGTTTCGCCGTCGACGGCGAGGGAGAAGGCTCCCAGGCCCCGGGTGCCGAAGGCGTGCCCGCCGGACTCGCGCGGGGTGAAGGTGCCGATGACCTCGATGGAGGCGAGGGCGTCGTGGGTGACGCCCTCGGGCAGGTCGTCGCCGATCCACTGGACCTGGCCGTTGGGGAGGCTGCCCTCTCCGATGACGTTTCCGGAGGCGTCGCGACAGCGGGCCCGGAGGCTGAAGCCCCGGTCGGCGGGGGCGAGCTCGTCACTGGGGTCGGCGCCGACCGCATAGCTCAGGGCGCCCTCGGGGAGGACGGCCGCCAGGCCGTCGAGCGGGGAGACGACGTGTTCGGGGAAGACCTGGGCGGAGCCGCCGCCGAGGACCCGGGCGTCGCGGGCGGCGGCGCCGGAGAGGGCCACGGTCCGACCTGCCGCGAGGGGCAGTGCGCCGCCCTCGTTCCGTACGAGGACGAAGCCGCGGCGGGCGATCTCGCGGGCGAGGGCGTCACCGTCGACGGGGGCGGGCGGATCGGTGACGACCGGCGGGGCGCCTTCGAGGGCGCCGACGCGGGCGGCGAGCCGCAGGACGTTGCGCACGGCCGTGTCGACGGTGGACTCGGCGACCTCGCCGGCACGGACCGCGGCGGCGAGTGCTTCGCCGTAGACGGTGTGGGGTCCGGGCATGGCGACGTCGAGGCCGCCCTCGATGTCGGCGGTGGTGGAGCGGGCCGCCATCCAGTCGGAGACGTTGAAGCCGTCGAAGCCCCACTCGCCGCGCAGGACCTCGTTCACCAGGTGGTGGTGCTCGGTCATCGTCACGCCGTTGACCTGGTTGTAGGCGGTCATGATGCCCCAGGGACGGGCGTTCTTGACGATGGCTTCGAAGGGGGCGAGGTAGAGCTCGCGGAGCGGACGCGGGGCGACCCTGTTGTCGACGGTGAAGCGGTCGGTCTCGGCGTCGTTGGCGACGAAGTGCTTGACGGTGGTGCCGACGCCGCCGTCCTGGACGCCCCGGACGTAGCCGGTGCCCACCGCGCCGGTGAGGTGGGGGTCCTCGCTGTAGGCCTCGAAGTGACGGCCGCCGAGCGGACTGCGGTGCAGGTTGACCGTGGGGGCGAGGAGGACGTGGACACCCTTGCGCCGGGCCTCCTGGGCGAGCAGCCGGCCGGCCCGACGGGCCAGCGCGGGGTCCCAGGCGGCGGCGAGGGCGGTCGGCGAGGGGAGCGCGACGGACGGGTCGTCGGCGGTCCAGCGGACGCCGCGGACGCCGACCGGGCCGTCGGACATGACCAGGGACTCCAGTCCGATCTGCGGCAGGGCGGGCAGGGACCACATGTCCTGGCCGGCGAGCAATCGGGTCTTGGCGTCCAGGTCGAGCGCGCCGAGCGCCTTCTCGACGGCCGCTTCCCTCGCGGTCTCCGCGCTGTTCTCCGCCATGGCCGTACCTCCTCGTTGACGTACTGGAATGACCCCGATGCGCTCATCGTGCCCTCACCTACCTGTAGATCGGTAGGTTACGTTATCTTTTTGTTACTCGAAGGAGGGGATGAGGGAGTACGGTCCTGTCGGGACGAACCTGCGGAAGGGACCACGGCGATGGTGCGGGCCAGGAGCGAAGAGCGACGCGCGGACATCCTGCGCGCCGCCCTCGAAGTGATGGCCGAGCGGGGCTACCGGGGCGCCACCCTCGGCTCCGTGGCCGAGCGCGTCGGACTGACCCAACAGGGACTGCTGCACTACTTCCCGACGAAGGAGGCCCTGCTCGTCGCGGTCCTGGAGGAACGGGACCACTGGGACACGAGCGGGGGCCGGGACCGCGAGGGGTGGCGGCTCGACCTCCTGGAGTCCCTCGTCGAGTACAACGCGATGCGACCCGGGATCGTGCAGACCTTCTCCGCACTGCTCGGCGAGAGCGTCACGGAGGGCCACCCGGCACGGGAGTTCTTCACCGAGCGGTACGCACAGGTGCGGGCGAACATGGCGGACGTGCTGCGCCTGGAGTTCGGCGAGCGCCTGCCGGGCGGCCTCACCCCGGAACGCGCGGCCCCGCTGCTGACGGCCGTGATGGACGGCCTCCAGTACCAGTGGCTCCTCGATCCGTCGGCGGTGGACATGCCCGGCGCCTTCCGGGACTTCCTGCGCCTGCTGCGCGACGACCGCCCCGACGGGACCTGAGGAACGAGGGACACGGACGGGAGGGCCCGGCGCCCGGCCGGGCCCGGCGGGCGGCGGGCGGCGGGCGGCGGGCCCGCGCCTAGCATGACGACCATGCCCACCCTCCCCGGCCCGTACGAGGCGTTCCTCGCCGTCGCCCGTGCGGGGTCCTTCACCGCCGCCGCGCAGCTCCTCGGCTACACCCAGTCCGCGGTCTCGCGCCAGATCCGGTCCCTGGAGGACGAGGTCGGGGCGGAGCTCTTCGAACGCCTGCCGCGCGGGGTGCGCCTGAGCGAGGCGGGACGGGTGCTGGTCCCCCATGCGGAGGCCGTCCGGGACCAGCTCGCCACCGCCCGCGCCGAACTGGAGGCGCTGCGCTCCCTCGGCGGCGGGCTGTTGCGGCTCGGCAGCTTCTCCAGCGCCACGGCGACCCTCGTGCCGCGCGCCCAGGCCGTCTTCCGGGAGCGGCACCCGGGGGTGCGGGTCGGTCGGGTGGAGGGGCCCTCCGCGAAGCACCTGGGCCTGGTGGCCGCCGGGGAGGAGGACCTCGCGGTGGTCAGCCCGCCCCGGGACGTACCCCCGACGCCGGGGGTGGTGCTGCACCACCTGCTCGACGAGCCGATGTTGGTGGCCCTGGAGCGGGGGCACCGGTGCGCGGGGCGGCGTGCGGTCCGACTCGCCGAACTCGCCGGGGAGGAGTGGATCGTCGGCCCCGAGCGCCTGGAGGACACCCTGTTCCGGCCGGTCGCCGGAGCCGGGTTCACGCCGCGGACCGGGCTGCGCGCGCACGACTGGATCGCCAAGCTCGGTGCCGTCGCGGCGGGGCTCGGCGTCACCTTGGTGCCGGCGCTCGCGGCGGCCTCGGTGCGCCCCGACGTGATCCTGATCACGGTCCATCCGGATGACGTGCCGTACCGCCGGGTCTGCGCGGCCACCCCGGCCGCCCCCACGGTCGCGGCGGGCGCGTTCTTGTCCGTGCTGCACGAAACCACCCGAGAGCTCAGGGTCCCCGCCCCCCATTGACCCTTACGCGGACGGGCGGGAGGATGATCTTCATGATCGTCGCAGCCACCCAGTTCGCCCCGGTCGCCGGGGACGTCGACGCCAACGCCCGCACCGTCGCCGGTCTCGTCCGGGAAGCCGGGAACGCGGGTGCCCGGGTCGTGGTCTTCGCGGAGCTCTCCCTCACCGGGTACGAGCCGAGCCTGATCCGGGACTCCCCCGACCTGCTCCTGGCCGAGGACGACCCCCGGCTGGACCCCGTGCGGGAGGCCTGTCGGGCCGTCGGTGCGGCGGCCGTGGTCAACGGACCGGTGCGGACGGCCGGAGGGCGGCCCGGGATCACCACCCTCGTGATCGGCCCGGAGGGCACGCTCCTCACCCGCTACGACAAGCAGCACCTGTACGGGATCGAGGCCGAGGTCTTCGCGCCGGGTTCGACGGACGGGCGTTTCGTCCTCGACGGGGTCCGGTTCGCGACCGCCACCTGCTATGACAACCGGTTTCCCGAGTTGGCCGAGCGGGCCGCCGCGGACGGCTGCACGGCCTACCTGGCGAGTTCGGTGCTCGGCGCCGACAACGACTCGTTCGAGGAGGTGTATCCGGTGCGGGCCCGGGACTTCGGGCTGTACGTGGTGCTCGGGAACCTCCTGGGGCCCAACGAGGACGGGACCGCCGGCGGGCGGGCCGGGACCTGGGGCCCGGACGGCGGGCTGCTCTCGGACGCCGGGCCGGAGCTCCCGGGTTTCGCCCTGGCCGAGCTGCGCTGACGCGCGGGAAGCCGGGTCGCCGTGGGACATACGGCGACCCGGCTGCGGGGAGACCGTCGCGGAACCCCCGGTCCGCAACGGCGCCCCGCCCCCTGACGGGGTGCTCAACCCCTTACGGGGCGCTCAGCCCCAGCGTGTAGGCACCGGAGCCGCTGTAGGCGTGGACCACGTAGCGGTAGTAGCCGGGGGTGCCGTAGTAGCTGGTGTCCTCGTTGGCGCTCGCCGTGCCGCCGACCGCCACGTCCGACCAGCCGTACCCGTTCCACTTCTGCAGGTAGAGGTCGAAGTCGCTGCCGGCCGGACCGCGCAGGCACCCCACGTGGGTGCCGGAGGTCGCCGAGTAGTAGTACGAGCCGTCGGGCTGGGCGGCGGCCTGCCCGGACGCCAGGGTGCCCTGGTAGGTGTACTCGGTGTCGTCACAGCCGGTGGGCGGCGGGGTCGTGGTGCCGACCGACAGCTGGTAGGTCACGGTGTGCGTGACGGAGCCCGTACCGGTCACGGTGATCGGGTACGTGCCGTTGGCGGTGCCCGCCGCGACCTGGACGGTCATCGTGGACGAGCCGCCCGAGGTGACCGAGGAGGGGCTGAAGGAGACGGTGACCCCGCTCGGGGCGCCGCTGGCCGAGAGCTGCACGGTCTGGGCGCTGCCACCGGTGGTGGAGGTGTTCACCGTGGAGGTGACGGAAGCCCCCGGCTGGACCGAGCCCGAGGACGGGTTCAGGGCGAGCGAGAAGTCCGGGGTCGTGGTGCCGCCGCAGTCGGTCTCGCCGGACTGGGCCGGCACGCCGACCGCGTTCCAGGCCGCCTTCACCGCGTTGCACTCGGCGCTGCCGTAGGTGTTCTTGGCGCTGGAGAGGGTCGCCTTGCGGGCCGCGAGGTGGTTCCAGGAAGAGGTCTTCATGAGCAGGGCGCCCATGAAGATCTTGCCGGCCTTCTGGATGCCGATGCCGGTCACGGAGGAGGGACCGCCGGAGCATATGGGGCTGTTGGGCTTGCCGCCGCCCGGGTTGGAGCCCTCCGCGAGCAGGTAGAACCAGTGGTTCTGCGGCCCGGCCGCCGCGTGCACCTCGGTCCCCGAGTTCAACTGGGTGTAGCAGTTGGGGTCGTTGTTGTGCAGCGAGGGGTTGTACATGTACCGGATCGGCTTGTTGTCACCGAGGAAGTTCAGCTTCTCGCCGACCGTGTAGTCCGGGGTGTCGTTCGGGTTGTTGGCGTAGTGCTCGGTGAGCGCGCCGAAGATGTCGCCCGTCGACTCGTTCAGGCCGCCGTTCTCGTTGGACGAGCCCGCGCTGCCCGGCGTCCGGTCGAAGATCTCGTGGCCGTACTCGTGGGCCACGACGTCGATGCCGGTGAGTTGGTTGGTGCCGTTCTGGTTGCGGCCGTACGTGGTCTTCGTACCGTCGTAGTACGCGTTGACCTCGCTCAGTCCGGCACGGGCCGGGACCATGCCGCCCTGTCCGTTCTGGCCGTTGTAGCCGAACCACTCCTTGAGCATGGAGTGTTCCTTCTGCGCCGCGTACATGATGTCGACGCAGGCGGTCACCAGGTCGTTGGCGCCGCCGTTGCCCCACGGGGAGGAGCCGGTGTACGCGCTGCCGTTCTGCCCGCCGCACTTGAAGCCGCCGCGGCTGGTGTCGGTCATGGAGGTGGCGGCGGTGTCGATGGTGACGTTGCCGTTGTGGTAGCCACGGCCTTCGGCGTGCAGGATCTTGTCGGTGGCGCGGGCGATCGCCCCGGTGCGCGCGTCGACATAGGTGTCGAGGGCGCTCGGCGCGTCCTTGGCGGTGCGGCCGATGACCCGGGTGTGCCACGTCAGGACGGCCTTGCTTCCCTTGAGGAGCACGGTCAGCTCCGGGGCGCTGGCGCTCTCGACCGTGGCCAGCTGCTTCCGCGCGGTGGCGAGGGCCTTCTCGGCGGTCACCTTCGCCTTGGTGGAGAGCTTGAGGGCGGGAGCCGGGGCACCGGTGACCTCACGGACCTTGCCGGAGCTGTCGGAGACGACGACCGCGTCGCCGCCGACGACCGGGAGGCCGCGGTAGGTGCGCTCGTACGAGGCGTAGTAGAGGCCGTTCGACCAAGGCGTGACGGACGTCCGGACGAGCTCTTCGTCGGCTCCGTGCCGCAGTTCGTCGAGACCGCTCGCGGCGGCCTTGTCGGCGGCGGCCAGGGCGAGGGACTTGCCGTGGCCGGGCGGTGCGGGCTGCGCCTGCGGGGCCGCTGCGGCGGGGCCGGCGAGGGCGGTTGCGAGGCTCGCCGAGAGCGCCAGGGCGGCCACGGTCGCCGTGAGTCTGGTGGGGTGCAACGTCTGCTCCGATCGGGGTATGGATCGTGGTGGGGGAGACGGATCGTCGCGCCGAGTATGGGCGTGGACATGGCCAGTTCGGGACATCTCACCGGGCATAAGACGCGGGTTATGGTGCGGCCGGACCGTGCTGCGTACGCTGCTGAAATGCAGCTGGAGTTGAGGCATCTTGAGGCCGTCTGCCGGATAGCGGAAGCGGGCAGTCTGGGCCGGGCTGCCGGGCGGCTCGGGGTCTCGCAGCCCGCGCTCTCGGCGCAGTTGCGGCGCATCGAGAAGGTCGCCGGCGGGGAGCTCTTCCTGCGCGGTCCGCACGGCGTGGAGCCCACCCCGCTGGGCGAGTTCGTGCTCTCCAAGGCGCGGCTGGTGCTCGGCGAGATGGACGCGTTGGCCGCCGGGGCGCGGGCCGTCTCCCCGCACACCCCGCTGCGGCTCGGCTGCATCCTGCTGGTCCTGGTGGACCGGCTGCTCGGGGAGCTGGAGCAGGTGATGGCGGGACAGGAGATCGCGGTCACCGTGGAGCACTCCGCGACGACGCTGACCCGACAGCTCGGCGTGGGGCGGTACGACGCCGTTCTGTTCGGAGAGGTCAACGACCACGAAGTACCGCTGCCCCAGGGCACTTCCGCGCGCACCCTCGTGCCGAAGGAGCCGTTCTGCGTGCGCCTCTCGGCAGCGCATCCACTGGCCGGCAAGGACCGGATCTCACTCGCCGAGCTCTCCGGCGAGTCCTGGATGACCCTGGTGGAGGACGACGACGGCGGCCCCGAAGCCCTGGTCGCCGCCTGCGAGAAGGCCGGGTTCACCCCGTTGCTGCGGCACCGGGTGGCCGACCGCAAGATGCACTACGACCTGATCGCGGCCGGCCGGGTGATCTCGATCAGCCAGCCGACGGCCCCGGCGGCGGAGGGCACGGTGCTGCGCCCCCTGGAGGGCGACCCGGTGACGGGCCGGATCCGGCTCGCCTGGAACAAGGCGGCGGTGTCCGTCCGGCACGCCGAACTGCTGTACCGGGCGGCAGCCCGCGCCTATGTGGCGAACGTCGACAACAACGCCTTCTACCGGGCGTGGTGGGACGCCCGGCCGGAGCTGCACCCGGTCCTCGACGCCTGAGCGGACCCGGGGACCGGGCGGACCGGGCCGGTCGGCACAGACCGGCCGCTTCCGGTTCCGCTTCTGACTCCGGTTCCGGTTCCGGTTCTGGTTGCCCGCGGTGCGGAAGGGCGCGCCGGCCTCCTGGACCTAGAGCCGGTACGCCTGTCCGTACATCTGCCACTGCAGTGGGGTGTCGAGGTCGAAGTTGCCGTCCTCAAGGAACTTGCGCAGGGCCTTGTCGACCCGGCTGGTGTCGTTGTCCAACCGCTTCGCCTCGATGGCCTTGCGGTGCATGTCCAGGAAGACGTCGAGGTAGTGCTCTTCGGTTCCGCCCTCTGCCGGGGTGTCCGCCTCCGCCAGGGCGCGCTCCCTCAGGTCGTAGAAGCCGTTCGCGGTGGTGTCGGGGCCGTGGAAGACCATCGCGTCGTAGTAGATGAACTGCCCCAGGGTGCCGAGGCCGTCGAGCTTGGCCAGGCGCACCGAAGGGTTGAAGTAGACCCGGTCCCGCTCCTCCTCCTGGGCCTCGCGGAACGCTTCGACCTCCGCTTCCGCTTGCCAGGCCGCGGTGAAGCCGGGGTCCAGACCCTCGTGCGAGTCGGTGCCGTCCACGTCGCGCAGGGCGGGGAGGTAGCGGGCCAGTCCGTTGTCGGGGTGACCCTCGGTGTAGCGCTCGACGAGGCTGAGCAGGTCATGGGTACCCGTACAGAAACCAACGATTCCTGCGGTATATCCCTGTCCGTCCCTGATGTCCTTGATGGAGCCGTACGTACTGCGCCAGTCCACGGTGGAGTTCACGGCGCTCGCCACGATCTTCCCCGCCAACTCCTTCTTCGCCGGTGCGGCCAGACCGGGCGGCGCATCGGCGATCGCGGCGTCGTCCGCCGCCCCCTCGGCCACCGCCTTCGCCTCCTGGCGCGACTTCGGCGCCGCGGACACCGTCGATCCGAGGGGCTCACGACCGTCCGGATGGACCGGCCCCAGGAAGTAGACGACCGCCGTCACGACGACGGGCAGGGTGGCGAGGAACAGGCATCCGGCGCGTTTCATGGCGGACAGAGTAATCGCGGGTCTCGTACGGGCATGCGACGGAGGGAACCGGACCGCCCGCCGGAGCGTGTCACGGGGCGGACGGCAACCCTCCGGTCGAACCGGGAGGGCGGCTGGAAGCCGATGTGCCGTCCGTATGGATGACCCTGGGAGCTACGCATCGGTAACCATTTTCGGTTGGGCTACTTTCAGCCAGACCTCAAGCTTCACAGGAAATCCATAGCCTGCGAGAACATCTTCTCGACGGACGCATGCGCTACCCTCATGGCCCCCGGGCACAGTGTGACAGAGGGGGCGTTCGAGCCAACGCGGGTTCGATCCTGTGAACAGGTACGTCAACCCGGGAGCGTACGCGCGCCCGAAACTTGTCCATGGGGAAGTGCGCCGCAGTGGAGAACTGGCTCAATCACGGCCAACCTGATCAACAGGATGCCGGTCACAAGGGTGCCCGCGACACCGATCTCCGGGATCACGGCATCGCGTCGAACGGAGGCGGAATGCCGCAGGACACCGACACGGCGCGACTGCCAGGAGCCACGGACGGTTCCGGGGCCCGCGGCACGTCCGGGCCCGTCCCGTCCGAAGGGGTGGACGTCCGGAAGCAGGGACCCGAAACCCTGCGACGGGACGCGTTCCGCCCGGCTGCCGACACGGACCGGACCCGACCGCTCTCCGTGACCCCCGCCCCGGCCCCCGACGCGGCCGACCAGGCGCACGACCCGAACGAGGTCACCGTCCAGCTCGACGCCGTACGGATAGGCGGCGGGGACGACAGCTGGTCGCTCCAGCCGGCCGAGGTCGTCCCCGACCCCCGCCGCGAGCCCAACGGTCCCGTCTTCGTGGACGAGTCCGGCCGACGCAGCCGGCGCTTCCGGCGCCTGGGCACCCTCCTCGGAGTCGCCTGCGCGGTCTACGCCGTGGTCATCGTGGCCACCCTGTTGACGGGCAACTCCTCCGCCCCCTGGGTGCCACTGCCCGAGCAGCAGGAGGCCGTGCCGGCCGGGCAGGGCGAGGCGTCCGCGTCCCCCACCGGGTCGACCGACCCGTCCCCCACGGCGAGCAGCACCCCGTCGCCGACCACGGGCGGCGCCGGCAAGAGCACCTCGGCACCGTCCAGGACCTCCAGCCCGACGGCGAGCGCCAGCGCCCCGAGCAGCCCGGCCCCCTCGCCGAGCACCGGGACGCCCACGCCGCAGGCGACCGCCACCAGCCCGCAGCCGGGCTCCCCCGACACGGCCACCCCCGCGCCGACCTCCCCCGCTCCCAGCGGCACGCCCACCGGCACTCCGACGACCGTGCCGACGACCGCCGCTCCCACCAGCACCCCCGAAACGACCACGTCCCCCGCCGCGGGCGACTCCATGGCCCTCGGCCAGCCGGCGCCCGCCGGGACCGATGCCGTCGCCCCCTCCTCAGAGAACGTCCTGTGACCTCCTCGCGCACCCGCAGACGCCGCCCGTCCCCCCGCAGCGTCCCGGCCGGCCTCCGCCGCTCGCTGCCCCTTCGTTTCGTCCTGCCCTCGCTGCTCCTCGTCGCCGCGATCACCATGCTGATGCTCCGCGGCTACGTGCACAGCGAGATCCTCGCCGACCACCGCGTCCGCGCCGAGGCCTCGGACGACGCCGTGCCGGAAGAGGTGCTCGAAGGCGGCCCGATCATCGACACCCGCGGCGATCAGGTGACCAGCCGGAGCGTGCCCGACCACAGCCTGGTCCTCACCTTCGACGACGGCCCCGACCCCACCTGGACGCCCAAGGTGCTCGACGTGCTGAAGAAGCACAAGGCGCACGGGGTGTTCTTCGTGACCGGCACCATGTCGTCGCGCCACCCCGACCTCGTCCGCCGCATGGTGGCCGAGGGGCACGAGGTCGGTCTGCACACCTTCAACCACCCGGACCTCTCCTACCAGTCCAAGCGCCGCATCGACTGGGAGCTGTCCCAGAACCAGCTGGCGCTCGTCGGCTCGGCCGGCATCCGCTCCTCCCTGTTCCGACCGCCGTACTCCTCCTTCGCCGACGCCATGGACGACGCGTCCTGGCCGGTGACCGAGTACGTCGGCACCCTCGGCTACCTCACCGTCGTCAACAACACCGACAGCGAGGACTGGCGCCGCCCGGGCGTCGGCCAGATCATCCGCAACGCCACCCCCGAGGACGGCAAGGGCGCCATCGTCCTCATGCACGACTCCGGCGGCGACCGCAGCCAGACCGTGCGCGCGCTGGACAAGTTCCTGCCCCGGATGCAGGAAGAGGGCTACCGCTTCCAGACCCTCACCGAGGCGCTCGACGCACCCAGCGCGAACACCCCGGTCACCGGCCTGGAGCTGTGGAAGGGCAAGGCCTGGGTCTTCATGGTGCAGGCCTCCGACGACCTCACCGACGGCCTGGTCGTCGCGCTGGCCATCATCGGCGTGCTGGTCTTCACCCGCTTCGGCCTGATGCTCCTGCTGTCCGCGGTCCATGCGCACCGGGTCCGCCGCAAGGGCTTCCGGTGGGGGCCGAACCCGGTCACCGAACCGGTGTCGGTGCTGGTGCCGGCCTACAACGAGGCCAAGTGCATCGAGAACACCGTGCGTTCCCTCATGGACAGCGAGCACCCGATCGAGATCATCGTCATCGACGACGGTTCCAACGACGGAACGGCCCGCATCGTCGAGGACATGAACCTGCCGAACGTGCGCGTCGTGCGCCAGATGAACGCGGGCAAGCCGGCCGCGCTCAACCGGGGCGTCGCGAACGCCCGGTACGACCTGATCGTGATGATGGACGGCGACACGGTCTTCGAGCCGTCCACCGTACGCGAGCTGGTGCAGCCCTTCGCGGACCCCCGGGTCGGCGCGGTCGCCGGCAACGCCAAGGTCGGCAACAAGGACTCGATGATCGGTGCCTGGCAGCACATCGAGTACGTGATGGGCTTCAACCTGGATCGCCGGATGTACGACATGCTGCGCTGCATGCCGACCATCCCGGGCGCGGTCGGTGCCTTCCGGCGTTCGGCGCTGGAGCGGGTCGGCGGCATGAGCGACGACACGCTCGCCGAGGACACCGACATCACCATGGCACTGCACCGCGACGGCTGGCGGGTCGTGTACGCGGAGAACGCCCGCGCCTGGACCGAGGCGCCGGAGACCGTCCAGCAGTTGTGGTCGCAGCGCTACCGCTGGTCCTACGGCACGATGCAGGCGATCTGGAAGCACCGCCGCGCCGTGATCGACCGGGGCGCCTCGGGCCGCTTCGGCCGCCTGGGCCTGCCGCTGGTCTCGCTGTTCATGGTGGTGGCCCCGCTGCTGGCCCCGCTGATCGACGTGTTCCTCCTGTACGGCCTCGTCTTCGGCCCCACCGGGAAGACCGTCACCGCGTGGCTGGGGGTCCTGGCGGTCCAGGCGGTCTGCGCCGCCTACGCCTTCAAGTTGGACCGGGAGAAGATGACCCACCTCATCTCGCTGCCCCTCCAACAGATCCTCTACCGACAGTTGATGTACGTGGTGCTGCTCCAGTCCTGGATCACCGCGCTCACCGGCGGCCGGCTGCGTTGGCAGAAGCTGCGGCGCACCGGAGTGGTGGAGGCGGCGCCGGGCGCGGTGCCGCAACAGCAGGCCGCGGGCACCGCGGAGAGCGAGCGGAGGCCCGTCGGATGACGACGCACGAGAGGACCTCGGAGACGGTGACGACGGCGGGCGCACCGGCGTACTTCCCGGAGGGGGCGGGCCCGGTTTCCGAACCCGCGCCCACCCCGACCGCCCCGAAGCCGGGTCGTGACCGCTATCTGGACCTGCTGCGTTCGATCGCGCTGGTCCGCGTGGTGACGTACCACGTCTTCGGCTGGGGCTGGCTGTCGATCGTCTTCCCCTCCATGGGCGTGATGTTCGCCCTGGCGGGCATGTTGATGGCGCGCTCGCTGGACCGCCCGGCACGCCAGGTGATCATGAGTCGGGTGCGCCGCCTCCTGCCCCCGTTGTGGGCGTTCAGCGCGGTGACGTTGACGCTGATCTTCATGAACGGCTGGAACCCGCTGAAGGACCCGGACGAGGGCGGCACCTGGGGCTTGGTCCGGCTGTTCACGTACCTGGTGCCGATCGGCGCCCCGCCGTACCCGTCCACCGACGACTGGGCGATGCAGGCGGCGGGACCGCTCTGGTACCTGCGCACCTACCTGTGGTTCGTGGTGGCCTCGCCCCTGCTGCTGTGGGCCTTCCGCCGCGTCCCGTGGGCGATGCTGCTGGCCCCGCTGGCACTGACGGCGGCCATCGGAACCGGTCTGGTCACCATCCCCGGCGAGACCGGCGAGGGCGTCACCGACTTCGCGGTCTACGCCTCCTGCTGGATGCTGGGGTTCGCGCACCACGACGGCCTGTTGAAGCGGATCCCGCGGTACGCCGCGGTGTCCTGGTCCTTCCTGGTGATGGCCTTCGGCCTGTGGTGGGCCTCGAACCACCTGGGCACCGGCGGCTGGGACCTCAACGAGATCCCGCTGGCACAGGCCACCTGGTCGTTCGGCTTCGTGGTGATCCTGCTCCAGTACGCTCCGTCCTGGCAGCAACTGCCGGGCCGACTGGCGAAGTGGGACCCGCTCGTCACCCTCTCCAACAACCGCGCGGTCACGATCTACCTGTGGCACAACCTCCTGATCGGCGTGGCGGAGCTGATCGTGAACCAGGGGTACAAGCTGCCGTTCCTGGACAGCGACCGGGGGAACGCGGCGCTCGACGCCTCGTACATGCTGTGGAGCTTCGTCGTGGCCTGGCCGCTGATCGCCCTGGCGGTCCTCGCGTTCGGCTGGATCGAGGACATCGCGGCGCGGCGGCGCCCCCGGCTGTGGCCGAACGGGACCCCGAACCGGGCCGCCCGCCGCGTGCGCCGGGCGTAGCCCCGCGGACCGGACACGACGGGCCGGTGGCTCCCCGGGTGCTCCCCGCAGGAATGCGGGGCTGCCGGGGGGAGCCGCCGGCCCGTCGTCGTGTCGTCCTCCGGCGCCCTTCTTCAGCGGGGGAGGTCGTGGCCCGTCCGCTCCTCCTCGGAGGGGACGGGGGCTTCGCCCTCCCGGTCGTTCCGTCCGGCGTCTCCGGCCCGGTCGTCCCCGGCCGTCTCTCCCAGCAGGTCGCGAGCCATCAGGGTGGCACCGGCGACGGCGCCCGGCATCAGAAAGACGGCGACGAAGGGCACCAGGAAGGCGAGGGTCAGTGGAACGCCGAAGCCGAGGGCGGCCATCCGACGCCCGCGGAGCAGCCCCAGCCGCTCCTTCAGTTCGATGCCGCGGCGCTGGAGCGCGACGGCCGTCAGCTCCTCCGCGAGGAAGAAGCCGGAGACGCAGAAGCCGAGGGCGGGAACCACCGTCTGGCCGACCACCGGGATGAAGCCGCAGGCGAAGAGCAGCAGGCCGTAGAACGCGACCCGCAGCAGGATCCGCAGGCTGTCGCGGGCCGAGATCCACAGCTCGCGCCAGAGCGGAAGCCCGGACTCCGGCACTTCTCCGCCCTCGCTGCGGTCGACCTGTTCGGAGAGCGAATCGTAGAAGGGCTGGCCGACGAGCAGGGTCACGGCGGTGAAGGTGATGACGGCGAGGAAGAGCCCGAAGGCGAAGAGCAGGGCCGTCAGCGTGCCGCGGAAGACGTCGAGCCAGGGCGAGGACCAGTCGTCCGCGAAGGGGGTCACCCAGGCGGCCAGGTCGTCCGCCCCGTAACCGAGGCCGACGAGTGCACCCGCGTACAGCACGAGGGTCACGAGTCCGGGCAGCAGTCCGAACCCGAACCACCGCCCGTGGCGGCCCACCCACTTCTGCCCCCGTACCAAGTAACCGAGGCCCACCCCGAGATCACGCATGGGGGTCACCCTATCGGTGGTCCGGGGAGCGGCCTTCGGGCTCCGCCCCGGACCGCCACCGGCGGCGGCCGCCTCTCCGTCGGCCCCGGAGGGACGGTCCCGGAAACGGAGGAGGACCGTGCCCCGGGAAGGGGCACGGTCCTCGTCCGGTCCTGCGGGTCCGGATCAGACGGCGAGCTCGACCTTGATGTTGCCGCGGGTCGCCTTGGAGTACGGGCAGACCTGGTGGGCCTTCTCGACCAGGCTCTTGGCGGTCTCGGCGTCCACGTTGGGGATGGTCGCCGAGATCTTGACGATGATGCCGAAGCCTTCGTCGTTCTTGCCGATGCCGACCTCGGCGGTGACCGTCGCACCGGAGACGTCCGCGTTCTCGTTGCGGGCGACGACGCCGAGCGCGCCCTGGAAGCAGGCGCTGTAGCCGGCGGCGAAGAGCTGCTCGGGGTTGGTGCCCGCGCCGGACCCGCCCATGGCCTTGGGCGGGTTCACCATGACGTCGAGCTGGCCGTCGTCGGTGGCGACGCGTCCGTCCCGACCGTTCTCGGCGGTGGCCACGGCGGTGTAGAGGACGTCGGACTGCTGGATGGACATGCTGGGTACTTCCTTCTGCGGTTCGCCGCGACTCGCGCCCACGATCGCGACGGCTGAGGGAAGACTAGCGGGTCGCCGAGACGATCATCTTTCCGGTGTTGTCGCCGCGCAGCAGGCCGAGGAAGGCGTCCACGCCGTTCTCGATGCCCTCGACGAAGGTCTCGCGGTGCTTCAGCCGGCCCGAGGCGAGCCAGCCGCCGACCTCCCGGACGAACTGGTCCTGCAGGCCGTAGTGGTCGCCGACGAGGACGCCTTGGAGCCGCAGCCGCTTGCCGATGATCATCGCCATGTTGCGCGGGCCGGGCACCGGCTCGGTGTCGTTGTACTGGGCGATCATGCCGCAGATGGTGGCGCGGCCGTGCACGTTGAGCGAGGAGATCGCAGCTTCGAGGTGGTCCCCGCCGACGTTGTCGAAGTAGACGTCGATGCCGTCCGGAGCTGCCTCGCGCAGCTGGTCCTTGACCGGGCCGTTCTTGTAGTTGAAGGCCGCGTCGAAGCCGAGCTCCTCGACGAGCCACTTGACCTTCTCGTCGGAGCCGGCGGAGCCGATGACCCGCGAGGCGCCCTTGAGCTTCGCCATCTGACCGACCTGGCTGCCGACGGCACCGGCGGCGCCGGAGACGAACACGGCGTCGCCCTCCTTGAAGGAGGCCGTCTCGAAGAGACCGGCGTAGGCCGTCAGGCCGGTCATGCCGAGCACCCCGAGGTAGGCGGAGAGGGGGGCGAGCTCCGGGTCGACCTTGGTGGCGTGCTGGGCCGGGACGTCGGCGTACTCGCGCCACCCGAGGCCGTGCAGGACGTGGTCGCCGACGGCGAACCCCTCGGCGTTGGAGGCGACGACCTCGCCGACCGCACCGCCGTCCATGGGGTGGTCGAGCTTGAAGGGCGGGATGTAGGACTTCACGTCGTTCATCCGGCCCCGCATGTACGGGTCGACGGAGAAGTGCAGGTTGCGCACGAGGATGCGCCCCTCCGCGGGTGCGGCGACCGGCGTCTCGCGCAGGGCGAAGTCCGAGGGCACGGGCCAGCCGTGCGGACGGGCGACGAGGTGCCACTCACGGCTGGAAGCGGGAAGAACGGACATGAGCACGGCCTCCAGGAAAGCTCGAAAAGCTTGAGATCAGTAAAGGTTCACTTACTAAAACAACCATGCTCCTAGATATTTCATGTTGTCAAGTATCCGAGTAGGATGTGACCCATGGCCACCCCACGCACGGACCCCCTGACCCTCGAAGTCGTCGAGCTCATCGGCACGGTCGTGGCGCGCTACTACGAGGAGTACGAGCAGGCGGCCTCGGAACACGCGCTGACCGGCGCCCAGGCCCGCGTCCTCGGGCTGCTCTCGCTCGATCCGCTGCCGATGCGCCACATCGCCCAGAAGCTGAAGTGCGAGCCGTCCAACATCACCGGGATCGTCGACCGCCTGGAGGCGCGCGGCCTGGTCGAGCGCCACCCCGCCCCCGACGACCGGCGGGTCAAGCTCGCCGTCCCCACGGACGAGGGCCGGGACACCGCCCGCCGCCTGCGCGAGTCGCTGGACTTCGCACGCGAGCCGCTCGGCGAGCTGAGCGAGGCCGAGCGGACCCTGCTGCGGGACCTGCTGAAGCGGATGCTGGGCACGGACGGGGCCTGACGCCCCCGCCGCGCCCCACGGACGGCCGGACCGCGGCCCGCCCGACGCCCGCGCCCGAGCCCCGGGCGGCTCATCCCAACGCGCGCCGCGCCCCGGACCGCCGGACGATGCGAACAGGACCGCGCATCGCGACCCGCCTCGCCCGTGCCAGCACCGCACTCCGGAGGATCCGCCGTGACCGTCAGCCTCGAACAGCTGCGCCGTTGCCATGTCGCCGTCGACCTGGGTGCCGCCCGCACCCGGGTCTTCGTCAAGGGCGCCGGACTCGTCGTCGACGAGCCGAGCGTCGCCGCCGTCAACACCCGTACCGGAGCGCTGATCGCCGTCGGCGCGCTCGCCGAGAAGATGACCGGCCGCACCCCCGACTACATCCGGGTCGTCCGCCCGGTCTCGGGCGGTACGGTCGTCGACATCGAGATGGCCCAACGCATGCTCCGCCACCTCCTCGGCGAGAAGCTGCGCCGGCAGCTGCGCCGCAAGCCCCGGCTCCGGGCCGCCGCCTGCACCCCGCACGACAGCGACCCACTGGCCCAGCGGGCCGCCGTGGAGACCCTCGTAGGGCTCGGCGCGCGCCGGGTCGAACTGGTCGACACCCTGATCGCGGCGGCCGTGGGCTGCGGGTTGCCCGTCGAGCAGCCGACCGCGACCATGATCATGGTGTGCGGGGCGGCGACCACCCAGGTCGCGGTGCTCTCGCTCGGCGCCATCGTCACGGCGGAGCGGATGCCGATCGGTGGCGACGCCATCGACCACGCCGTCATCCAGCACCTGCGCCACCACCACGAGCTGATGCTGCCGAGCCAGTCGGTGCGTCCGCTGCAACTCGCCCTGAGCGGGAACGGCCTGACGGCACACGGGCCGGCATGGACGGAGATCCACGGTCGGGACGTCGCGACGGGCCTGGCCCGCTCCGTGACGGTCGACACCGCCGCGGTGCGGGAGGCGATCCACACCCCGCTGACCGCGGTCCTCGACGGCATCGGGAAAGTACTGCGCGACTGCCCGCCGGACCTGGTGGCCGACCTCGCGGACCGCGGAATCATGATGGTGGGCGGCAGCGCCCTGCTCCCGGGGCTCGACCAGATGCTGCGCGAGGCGACCGGGATGCCGGTGCACATCGCCGAGCGTCCCGACGTGTGCGCCGTGCTGGGCCTCGGCGCGATGCTGGAGGGCAAGGTCCAGGCGATGGTCCTCAATCCCCTGGCGGAACGGAACCCGTTCGACGACGAGGTCTGAACCGCACCAAACCGGATGATTCGTACGACAATGAGACCATGACGATCATGGATGAGGGCGCCGGAGCCGCGGACGCGGATGCGGACGGGAGCGCCGCACGCCTGCCCCTCCTGCTCGAAGCCGTCCTCGGCGTCGGTACGGACCTCGAACTCCGCGGCACCCTCCAGCACATCGTGGACTCCGCCACCGAGCTGACCGGGGCCCGCCACGGGGCGCTCGGGGTCATCGACCCCGAGCGCCACCGCCTCACGGACCTCTTCACCTCCGGCATGACGGAGGAGGAGCGAGGCCGGATCGTCCTCCACCCGGGCGGGAGCACCGGGCTGCCCGGCACCCCGGTGCGGGGTCGGCAGCCGCCGCGGACCGGCGGGCCTGCGGACGCACCGCACTCCCCCGGGCCGCTCGGGGCCCCCTCGGGGGCGCACGCTTCCCTCCACGTGCCGATCCGGGTGCACACCGAGGTCTTCGGCAACCTCCACCTCGCGCAGAAGCGCGGGGGCGACTTCACCGAGGAGGACCTGGCCCTGCTGCGGGTCCTCGCCTCCCAGGCCGGGATCGCCATCGGCAACGCCCGCCTGTACGAGACGGCCCGGCAGCGGGAGCGGTGGATCGAGGGCGCCGCCGCCGTGACGACGGCCCTGCTCACCGGCGCCACCACCGAGAACGCCCTGACGACCGTCGCCGAACGGGCCCGGATCCTCGCCGGGGCCGCGGCCGGGGTGGTCCTCCAACCCACCGAGGAGGGCGGCATGGAGATCGTCGCCGCGTCGACCCCGGGCGACCCGGGGGACCTGGTCGGCACGACGATCGCCCCCGGCTCGCCCGTCCTGGTCCAGCTCCTCGGCGGGGAACCGGTGTTCATCGAGGACTCCGCGACCGACCCGCGGATGACCACCCACGTCCGGTCCCGCTTCGGGCCGTCGATGATGCTGCCGCTGCAGAGCGGCGGGAAGCTCATCGGCACCCTCGCCCTGCCCCGGCGACGCGGCGGTCCGCCCTACTCGGCGGTGGACCGGCTGCTCGCCTCGCAGTTCGCCTCGCAGGCGGCGCTGGCCCTGGTCCTCGCGGACGCACGGCTCGACCGGGAGCGGCTCGCGGTCTTCGAGGACCGGGACCGGATCGCCCGCGACCTCCACGACCTCGTCGTCCAGCGGCTCTTCGCCACGGAGATGATGCTGGAGTCCACCCGGCGCCGGACCGCGGACTCCTCCGACGAGAACGCGCTGCTCGGCCGCGCCGTGGACGAACTGGACTCCACGATCCAGGAGGTCCGGACGACGATCTTCGCGCTCCAGCAGCCGCCGGCGGAGGCACCGACCTCCTTCCGGGGACGGGTGCTGCGCGAAACCGGCGGCGCCGCGGCCCTGCTCGGCTTCCCCCCGTCCGTGCACTTCTCCGGTGCGGTCGACGCGCTCGTGGACGAGGAGACCGCGGGACGGCTGCTCGCCGCGCTGCGCGGAGCGCTCGCGGCGGCGCACCGACGGCCCGGGATCGGCAGGATCACGGTCGAGGTGTCGGCCGGGGCGGACGGCGCCCGCCTGCGGGTCGAGGACGACGGCACCCCTCCCACCACGGTGAGTTGGCCCTGAGGGCCCGTACAAAGCGGCCCGGCACGCCGTACGGGTGCCGCGGTGCCCCGGCCGGTGGAGCGATCGTCGAGGCCACTCCCCCGGCGGCCCGCCGGAATCCGGTGGGCCGCCGTCGGCCCCGTGCTCCCGTCGGCCCCGGCGCTCGCGGGCCGTGGACGTCCCGCGCCCGTGTTCGGACGCGGGGGCTCCGCGAGGATTCCGGGCCCCGCCCCGGGTAGCACCCGAG